>CAXTDP010000604.1:0-3914 GCA_964242295.1 uncultured Acetobacteraceae bacterium
TGGGGCCGAACAGGCCGAGCGTCGGCGTCCCTGCCGCGGCGGCCAGGTGCATCAGGCCGGAATCGTTGCCGACGAACAGGGCGCAGCGGGCCAGGCAGGCCGAGGCTTCGGGGAGGGTCAGTTGGCCGGTCAGGTCCACGGCGTCCGGCAGGGCGGCCAGGACGGGGGCGGCCATGGCTGCTTCGGCTGGGCCTGGGCCGGCGAACACCACGGGGCGGGCGCCGGGGAGCGCCTGGTCGCGCACGGCTTGGAACAGCGCTGCGAAACGGTCGGGCGGCCAGACCTTGCCGGACCAGTTCGCCGTGGGTCCCAGGCCGATCAGCGGGCCGGGGGACAGCAGGGCGTCGGCCCTGGCCTGGTCCATGGGGGCGGTCCAGGATGCTGGCGGGGGTGGTGGGGTTAGGCTCAGGGCGCGGGCGAGGTGCGCCAGCTTGTGGCCGGGTTGCCGGCCGCCGCGCAGCACCGCCCGGCGCCGGGCCAGGAGCAGGTAGGACAGGGCGGAGCCGCGCAGGTCCACCACCAGGTCCCAGACGGTCCCGGCGACCTGGCGCCAGAGTGTCAGCCAGTGCAGGTCGCCACGGCGCTTGTCCACCACCAGCGTGCGTTCGCGCCGGGGCATGCGGTCGAAGACTCCGGCCGCGGCGGGGCCGCAGGCGATGGTGATGCGGGCGTCCGGGTATTGCCGCAGCAGGTGGTCGAGCAGGCCGGTGGACAGGACGGCGTCGCCGACCCGGGTCGCAGTGATGAACAGGATACGCATCTGGCGGGCGCTGTAGCACGGTCGCGGCGGCGGCGCGCGGCTTGAGAACGGCGTGGCGCCGCCCCACGTCCGGCGGCATGGCAAAGATCGTTCCGAAGATTGTTCCCCTGCCCGGCCGCTCCGTCCTGCAGGTGTCCGGGACGGACCGGGTGTCCTTCCTGCAAGGGCTGGTGTCCAACGATGTCGCGGAGGCGGGGCCGGGCCGGGCGGTGTGGGCGGCGCTGCTGACGCCGCAGGGCAAATGGCTGGCGGACTTCTTCATCCTGGCGGAGGCGGAGCGGCTGCTGCTGGATTGCGAGGCGGGGCAGTCCGGGATGCTGGCGCAGAAGCTGACACGCTTCCGCTTGCGGGCGGATGTGGCGGTGCAGCCGGCGGATTTGCTGGTTCATGCGGCTTGGGACGGCGATCCGGGGGCGGCGATGCAGGCCCCTGATCCGCGTTTGGACGATGCCGGGTGGCGGGTGCTGTCGGCGGAGCCGTTGCCGGCGACTGCCAGCTTCGAGGAATGGGACCGGCGGCGCCTGGGGCTGGGGTTGCCGGACGGGTCACGCGACTTGGAGGCGGAGAAGACGACGCTGCTGGAGGCCGGGTTCGACGAGCTGCATGGGGTGTCCTGGACCAAGGGCTGCTACATGGGGCAGGAGCTGACGGCGCGGACCAAGTATCGCGGGTTGCTGAAGCGGCGGCTGGCGCCGGTGCGGGTGGAGGGTCCCCTGCCCTCCCCTGGCAGTCCGGTGCTGCGCGGCGGGGTGGAGGTTGGGGCGATGCGGTCGGGTCAGGGTGATCTCGGGCTGGCGCTGCTGCGGTTGGATGCGTTCGGGGATGCGCTGGAGTGTGGCGAGGCGGTGCTGCGGCCGGCGCCTCCGGCGTGGATGGCGCTGGAGCCGGTTCGGTTGGCGCAACAGCCGGCTTAGCGGGGCTGGGGTGCTGCTGGGTCGGGGGATGCGGCCGGGGATGGGACTGCAGGTGTTTGCTTGCGGGTCACAGAGTTGCATCGGCCGCTATTTGCTTTGACCGTCCTGGTATTGGCGGCCTTTGCAGGGCGGATGACCTTTGGCGCCTTCAGCTACGGCGCAGGGCTGCGGGGCGGCGTATGACGCTTTCGCTTATACACCCTATGAGGCTTATTGGAGAACGGTCAGAACAGATGGCGGTTGGCGTCAGGGCGGCCCGTGGCTTGGTTTGGACGGAGACCAGTCCAGGCGGCGTCCCAGCCACGCGGGCCGTGGGAGGTTGGCATGATCGGCTGCAAGGGCCGAGACCTGCGCCAGTATGTCGGGCGGGAACGGCGTCACGCGCCGGGTGTCCAGGCTGACATGCAGCAGCATAACTTCCTGGCATGCCACGGCGTCGCCGCCCCGGTGCATCTCGTGGGCGAGGTGGATGCGCTTGGCATCCGCGGCGATGATCTGGGATCGGACCCTGACGTGGTCGTCTAGCAGCAACTCGGCGCGATACAGGATGTGGGTTTCGGCGGCGAACACGCTGGTGCGGGTTCGCCGGCGGTGCTCGGCCCCCAGGTTGACCGCCTCGCATACCACGTCGGTCGCGCCGTCGAACACCAGGACGTAGTAGGCCAGGTTCATATGGCCGTTGTCGTCTATCCACTCCGGGAGGACGGTGGCGGAATGGTCCTCGAACGGCGATGGCCCGGCCCTCATCGGGCCAGGCCACCAGGCACGTCTTGGACCGGGCTATGCCTGGTCGAAGCCGCCACCGCTGTTGTCGAAGCCGCCGCCGGCATCGCCTGAGCCGCCGAAGGGATCGCCGCCGCCTTGGTCGTAGCCGGCGTCCTGGCTGAAGCCGGAGTCGTTGCCGCCGCCGCCGAAGTCCTTGTCGGCTCCGCCACCGGCGAAGGGGTCGGCGCCGCCCGCCGCACCGCCGGCAAACCCGGCAGATGGGTCGCTGACCGGGCTGACGCCCGCACCATCCCAAGGGCTGCCGGAGTCTGCCGTGTTGGTGGCACCGCTGCCGCCGCCGCCGAACAGGCCGCCGCCCTCATGGTTGCCGCTGAATGCGCCCATTAGGGCGTTGCCGACCACCATGCCACCGGCGACGCCGGCTGCTGTCGTCAGCGCGGAGCCGAGGAAGCCGGAGCCGCCGCCGCGCTGGAACATGCCGGGCTGGTAGTTCGGCGGATACTGCGGCTGGGGCGGGGGCGAGGTGGGCTGGAAGCCGCCGCCGTAGCCTTGCTGGCCGTAGCCTCCCTGCGGGCGCTGCGGCTGCGAGGAGCCGCCGCCAAACAGGTTGCTGAGGAAGCCGCCCTTCTGCTGGGCACCGCCCTGCTGCTGAGCGCCGCCCTGCTGCTGCATGGCCTGCTGGGTCTGCTGCAGCTCCCATTGCAGGCGGCGTATCTGGTTCTGGGATTCGGCGAGCGCGCCCTCCTGGACCAGGGCGGTCTGGGTGATGCGGTAGCGTGCGTCGGGATACTGCTGGAACTGCTGGGCGATGAAGGCGTCGGCGTCGCGGTCAATCGGCGGCAGTTGCTGTGCCGACTGCGGCACGCTGCCTGCCGTGAAGCCGCCCTGCTGCGCACCGGCGACGCGGGCGATGTAGCGGGCGATGAGATCGCGTTCTTCGTTGGTCATGGTGATGATCCGCCGAGGGTTTGTTGCGTGCTGCGACGTGGGCCACACGCAACTCTGCTTCAAGTGGGTCTGCTTCAAGTGGGGAGTTGCAGGCGCCGCCACTCGATCATGGGGCAGCGGTCGGCGACGACGCGGAGGCCGGCGGCGCGGGCCGCGGTTTCAGCCGCCGGGTTGGTGACACCCAACTGCAGCCAGATGGTGCGGGCGCCCAGGCGCATGGCGTCGGCCACCACGGGGGCGACCTGGTCCGGGGCGCGGAACACGTCCACCATGTCGAGCGGACCTGCTTCGTCGAGGGTTGCGACGACGGGCCTGCCATGCAGGGTTTGTCCGGCGATCCCGGGGTTCACGCCGATGACGTCGAAGCCGCGGGCGACGAGGAAGGCGAACACGTAGTTGCCGGCGCGGTCGGGCTTATTAGAGGCGCCGACGACGGCGATCCGGCGGGTGGTGGTGAGGATGTCGCGGGTGGGGTCGGTCATGGTCGGGAGACCGTCCGGTTGGGGATTGCCGCGCCACCGTCGCCGCTGCCTTGGTGAGTTCCGAGAGCGGGCGCACCATGCGGC
>CAXTDP010000605.1:0-3913 GCA_964242295.1 uncultured Acetobacteraceae bacterium
GGCCTTGCGGCCCGGCTGGCGTCGGTGTCGCACGAGGCGGTGCTGGCGCGGGGCTATGCCCTGGTGTTCCGGGGCGCCGATCCCGTGACCGACGCGTCCGCTGTCCGCCCCGGCGCGAAGCTGCGGCTGCGGTTCAGGGATGGCGAGGTTGCGGTGACGGCGGACAAGGCTGGGCAGGCAGTGCTGCCGATTTAGGCAAATCCCTTTACATCCGCCCCCCAGACGCCCATGTAGGGGATGGCGCTTTTCGCGTTGGGTTCACGTGCTTTTGGAACGACGTCTTTCGACCCCCGGCCTTGCCGGGGTGACCTGACTGATCCGGTGCTCCCCATTGTAGAAAGTAATCCGGCCTGCACCGTGCGGGCCGCCGTGTCTAAATGGAGCATACTATGGCAGTCGGAACGGTTAAGTGGTTCAATGCACAGAAGGGCTTTGGCTTCATCCAGCCGGATGACGGCAGCAAGGACGTGTTCGTACACATCTCTGCGGTCGAGCGCGCCGGCATGGGGTCCCTCAACGAGGGCCAGAAGCTGAGCTTCGAACTGGAGCGCGGCCAGCAGGGCAAGACCTCGGCGGTCAACCTGCAGGCGGCCTAAACCCTTAGAGCTACCCGTGTGGTGGCGGCCGGAGCTGACTGTCATGTCACTTCATAAGTTCGGATCCGGCCAGAAGGTGGATTTCTCCCCCAGCGCGTTCGATGGCAATGCGCCGCGGGGGAGCTACATCGTGGTGAAGCAGATGCCCAGCGAGACCCGGGACCTGCAGTATCGCATCAAGAACGCCCGCGACGGGCACGAGCGCGTCGTGCGGGAAAGCCAGCTCGGCCAAAGCTGAGCTGGCACTCCAGGACGGAAGTCCGGAGACCGACCAACAGGCTTCCGGCCCGGGGCAGCGCGTTGTGCGCTGCCCCGGGCCTTGCCGTATCTGCCGTAGGGACACGCGATGGTCTTCAAGCCCAACTATAACCTGCAGCGGGCCGAGCGGAACCGCGCCAAGCAGGCCAAGAAAGACGAGAAGCTGCGCGAGAAGGAAGAGGCCGCTGCCAAGCGCAAGGCCATCATAGACGCCGGCGGCATTCCAGACGACCCGATGGTCGCGCCCAACCCGGCGATGGATGGCCTGCCCAAGGCCGAGAGCTAGCATGGCGGTCAGGAAGCGGGTCGAGAGCAGCTTTGTCGCCTTCGACGTAACCTACGTTGATGGAACCCGCAGCAGCAACCGCCGGGTGCCGAGTACCGCGCTGGGCGGCTTGGACGGGGACGAGCCGGCGAAGGAGATCATCCAGGAGCAGGACGCCGCCATCGGCGCTGCATCGGGCAAGCCACGCCCGGAGATCGCCGCGGTGGAACGGTCGCCGTTGCCTGAGGTCGTGAAGCTGCCGGCCAAGAAGAAGTTTTAGATGATTGCCTCTCCTTTTGGGAGAAGGCACGGCTGTCCGGCCCGGTTTTTTGTGTTGTCCCCGTGTGCTGGTGGGCGTCGCTTGACGGGCGACGTTCGAGGTTAGTGGTTTGGTAAGGTCGGCCAGGGTGCGGCGGTGCAGGCTCGCCGCACCTGAGATCTAGGCCCAAGCCAGCGCAACCGTCTGGCTCTTGAAGCTGAACCTGCGTGCGCGAGCCGTCGCGCTATGCCGCGCAACCGCGGCACCCAGCCCGCCCATGGCAGGTGCTCCAACTCGGCGTGGAATACGCTGTTGTGGTGCGGCAGGGCATCGGGCCTCTCGTGTCCGGTCACGTCGCCAAATACCGGACCCGAGCAGACGCACTGTCGTGCGCGTCATACAGCAAAAATCCCGCGAGATAGCCGTGCCCTCCGGGAGAGGGTTGGGGTCAAGGGGCGTCACACGGCGCTCTTTATCGTGATCCGTTCGTTTGCCGAGTCTTGGATGATGGAGGTCCGTCCGGGGGGCCTCTTCCTCACCCCGGCCCTCTCCCGCAGGGGGAAGGGGGAAGCAGGCACTTCCACCAGCGGGCACCGGCGCATACATGGTCCGCATGAGCCTGCTGACCCTGGATCACGTCACCCTGCGCATGGCCGGCCGCGTCTTGCTGGACGGCGCCGAGTTGCGCGTGGACCCCGGACGGCGCATCGGCCTGGTCGGGCGCAACGGCGCCGGCAAGAGCACGCTGCTGAAGGCCATCGCCGGGGAGCTGGCGGTGGATGGGGGGGAAATCAGGCTCAGCAGCCGCGCCCGCGTGGCCTGGGTCCGGCAGGAAGCGCCGGCCGGCGGCCAGTCGCTGCTCGACACAGTGCTGGCGGCCGACGGGGAGCGCTTGGACCTGCTGGCGGAAGTGGACACCGCCCCGCCGCTGCGGGTTGCCGAGGTGCATGAGCGGCTGCGGGCCATAGACGCCGATGCTGCCCCGGCCCGCGCCGCCACCATCCTGGCCGGGCTGGGCTTTGATGCCGCGGGGCAGGCACGGCCGGTGGACAGCTACTCCGGCGGCTGGCGGATGCGGGTGGCGCTCGCCGCCGCCCTGTTCGCCAACCCGGACCTGCTGCTGCTGGACGAGCCGACCAACCACCTGGACCTGGAGGCGACCCTGTGGCTGGAGGGCTGGATCGCCCGCTTCCCCGGCGCCTGCCTGATCGTCAGCCACGACCGCGGCCTGCTGGACCGCGCGGTGCAGGCCATCGCCCACTTGGACCAGCGCAAGCTCAGCGTCACGCCGGGCGGCTACGACGAGTTCGTGCGGATTCGGACGGAGCACGCGATGCAGGCCGGGCGCGCGGCCGAGCGGATCGCCGCCCAGCGCGCCCATATGCAGAGCTTCGTGGACCGCTTCCGCGCCAAGGCCACCAAGGCCCGGCAGGCACAGGCCCGGATCAAGGCGCTGGAAAAGCTGCCGGTGATAGATACGGTGGTGGAGGCGGCGCCGACCCGCTTCGACTTTCCGGAGCCGGCCCGCCTCAGCCCGCCGGTGCTGGTGCTGGAGCGGGTGGCCGCTGGGTATGGGACGACGCGGGTCCTGTCGGGGCTGTCGTTATCGGTGGACATGGACGACCGCATTGCGCTGCTGGGGGCGAACGGCAACGGCAAGAGCACGCTGGCGAAGCTGATTGCTGGGCGGCTGGAGCCGATGGCGGGGGAAGTCCGGCGCAGCCCCAAGCTGCGGGTCGGCTACTTCGCGCAGCACCAGACGGACGAGCTGGTGCTGGGGGAGACACCGGTGGACCATATGGCCCGCGCCCTGCCGCGGGCGCTGCCGCCGCAGGTTCGCAGCCAGCTTGCGCGGTTTGGCCTGGATGCCGACCGGGCCGACACGCCAGTCGGCAGCCTATCGGGCGGGGAGAAGGCGCGGCTGCTGCTGGCGCTGGCGACCCGCGACGCGCCGCAACTGCTGATCCTGGACGAGCCGACCAACCACCTGGACATAGATGCACGGGAGGCGCTGGTGCGGGCGCTGGCGGACTTTCAGGGGGCGGTGCTGCTGATTACCCACGACCCGCATCTGGTGGAGCTGGTGGCGGATCGGCTGTGGCTGGTCGGGGATGGTACGGTGCGCCCTTATGAGGGGGATATGGACGACTACCGCGCGCTGCTGGTCGAGCGTGCGCGGCCGGCCGCCAAGCCGGATGCGGCACCGAACCGGCGTGACGAGCGTCGGGAGCGTGCGGAAAACCGGGTGCAGTTGGCGCCGCTACGACGGCAGGCCCGTGACGCAGAGGCGCGCATTGCCAAGCTGGAGGGGGAGCGGGCCAAGCTGATGGCGCGGTTGGCCGACCCGGCGCTGTATGCGCCGGGGCGCGGGGCGGAGGTTACTGAGGCCAACACGCGGCTGGCTGTCATCGCGCGGGAAGTTGCCGCGGCGGAGGGGGTTTGGATGGCGGCGGAGGAGGCGCTGGAGGCTGCGGGGTAGGCCCAATACCGTTCATTTAGGTTTTCAGATGTCCTATATCACTGGTCGGGTTTTCT
>CAXTDP010000606.1:0-3912 GCA_964242295.1 uncultured Acetobacteraceae bacterium
GACCGTCCTGCAGGAGTGCGCGGTACGCGGGCTGGACATCGTCGGCGGACGTGTCGCCGGGGTGGTCACGGAACGCGGCAGCATCGCCGCCAGTGCCGTGCTGTGCGCCGGCGGCGCCTGGGCCAGCATGTTCTGCCGCCGCCACGGCATCAACCTGCCGCAGGCCGGCATCCGTTCCACCGTGTTCGCGACCACGCCGGGGCCGGAGGTGACGCCTGGCGGGCTGGTCACGCCCGACTTCACGATCAGCCGCCGGCTGGATGGCAGCTACATCGTCGCCGCGCAGAACCGCGGGCAGCTTGAGGTGACCCCACAGGGGGTGCGCTATGCCCGGCAGTTCTGGCCGACCTTCCAGAGCCGGCGCGCCAGCCTCAAGATGGGCGTGGGCCGCAGCCTGGTCGCCGGCCCCGAGGCGATAGCCAGGAAGTGGTCGTTCGATGCGCCCACGCCGATGGAGCGCCATCGCATCTATGCGCCGCCGCCCAACCGCGGGGTCGCCGCGCCGGCGCTTGCCAAGTTGAAGGCGGCATATCCGGCGCTGAGCGGCCTTGGCATCGGCGGGCTATGGGCCGGCTGGATTGACCTGACGCCGGACTCGCTGCCGGTGATCTCGCCGGTGGACAAGCTGCCGGGGTTCTTCCTGGCAGCCGGGTTCAGCGGGCACGGGTTCGGCATCGGGCCGGGCGCCGGGCACTTGGCCGCGGACCTGGTTGCCGGCGACCCGCCCAGCGTTGATCCCACGCCGTTCCGCTACAGCCGCCTGGTGGACGGCACGGACCTCTCGATACCGGGCATGATGTAGCGGTGACGGCGACGACGCTGCGGCCGCTGACCGCGGCGGACATTTCGGACGCGCAGACCCTGACCGCTTCGTTCGGCTGGCCGCACAGGCGCGACGACTGGGCGCTGATGCAGTCGCTGGGCCGGGGGGTCGTCGCCGAGCGGGACGGCCGCCTGGCGGGCACCGCGCTGTGCTGGCTCTACGGCGCCGATTGGGCGACGATGGGCATGATCGGCGTGGCGCAAGCCTTGCAAGGCCAAGGCATGGGACGGCGCATGATGCTGGCGTTGATGGAAGGGCTGGACGGCCGCAGCCTCGCGCTGCACGCGACCCGAGCCGGCCTGAAGCTTTACGCGGCGATGGGGTTCGAGCCCCTGGGGACGGTGGTCCAGCACCAGGGCGCGGTATCCCAGCCCGGCCTACTGCCGCTGCCTGGAGACATGCGCCTCCGCCCCGCGATGCGCTCCGACCTGCCGCGCGTTGCCGCACTCGACCGGGATGCCACCGGGATGAACCGGGAGCCGCTGCTTGCCGCGCTGCTGCAGGCGCCGGGGGGACTCGTGCTGGACCGCGGCGGCGACCTGGCCGGCTTCGCCCTGGTACGCCGCTTCGGGCATGGGCAAGTCATCGGTCCCGTCGTTGCCCCCGGCCTCGATGGGGCGCAGGCCATGATCGCGCACATGCTCGGACAAAGGACGGGGGAGTTCATGCGCATCGACATTCCGAAGTCGTCCGGCCTCGGTCCCTGGCTGCTCCGGCTAGGACTTGAGGAGGCCGGAACCGTGATCCGCATGGTCCGGGGACCGGACGCGCCGACGCCGACGCACGCACATACGTTCGGCCTGGCGAGCCAGGCGTTCGGCTAGGCGGTGCCGCCGTCGCTTCCCCGGCTGGACCGCATAGACCTGCGCATCCTGGCGCACTTGCAACGGAACGGGCGGGTGAAGAACGTGGACCTGGCCGACGCGGTGGGATTGTCGGCCAGCCCCTGCCTGATGCGCGTGAAGCGCCTGGAAAAGGCCGGCTACATCCTGGGCTACGGTGCGCACGTCCACCTGCAGAAGCTCGGCGGCACGCTGACCGTGTTCACGGAGGTGACGCTTGCCGACCACCGGATCGGCGACTTCGCCCGGTTCGAGGCGGCAATCGGCAAGGTGGAGGAGGCGATCGAATGCCACCTGGTCAGCGGCGGCTACGATTACCTGCTGAAGTTCGTCGCGCGGAGCATACCCGACTACCAGGAGACGATCGAACGCATCCTGATGTCCGAGATCGGGATCGAGAAATACTTCAGCTACATCGTCATGAAGTCGGTCTTCGTGAAGCAGAGCCTGCCGCTGGAACGGCTTTACGGCGCCGACGAGTAGCTCCTCTAGGGGCCGCGGCGCCCAGCCGGATGGCCCGCCCGTGCCTACGCCGTGAGCATCTTGATGGCGCCGGCGTCGGCAGCGTCCGCCAGCTCGGCAGCGGCCGGCCCGCAGGTGCGGCGAAGGTAGCCGAGCATCCCCGCCTCGAAGGCGATCAAGGTGCCGACGACGTCGAACGTCAGTACCTTTGGGTCGGGCTGTGCCATGTCCGGTCTCCGTGCCGCGGGAAAGTGGCGCAGCATGGGGTCGCCGCAGCCGCCCGTGCCACCGAACCCAGGGCGCCAATCGGCGTCACATGCCGCAACAGGCGGCAAAATCGGCATAATCTACTCCGAAAGGGGCTTTCGGCGAGACACGGCGCGGCGCGGCGCGGCTTACTATGTCCGTCTGACCTCAATCACAGGAACGGTGCGGTGCCGCGGCCCAAGCTCATCATCTTCGCCAGGGCGGACATCAGGGTGGAGGGCCGGCGCCACGACGCCGTGCCGGCCCAGGCGTCCGGGGCTGCCGGCGCATGAAGCAGGTCCCTTACTGGCAGGACACTGCCGCGGCGTTCACCGGCGGGACGGAGGACGCCCTGGAAGGCGAGGCCGACGTGGCCGTCGTCGGCGGCGGCTTCACCGGGCTGTCGGCAGCGCTGGCGTTGGGGCAGCGCGGTGCCCGCGTCGTGGTGCTGGAAGCCGGGCGCGTCGCGGCGCAGGCGTCCGGACGCAATGGCGGGCACGTCAACAACGGCACGGCGGTGGACGTGGGCGGGCTGGCGGCACAGTGGGGGCTGGACCGTGCCCGGTCGCTGTATCACGCCTACGACGACGCCGTGGACACGGTGGAGCGCATCGTGCAGGAGCAGCAGATAACCTGCGGCTTCCACCGCAACGGCAAGATCAAGCTGGCCTCGAAGCCCGCGCATTACGAGAAGCTGGCCCGCAGCTTCGAGCTGCTGCACCGGGAGGTGGACCGGGACACGGAGCTGGTCCCGCCTGGGCGCCTGCACGAAGAGGTCAGGTCGGACGCCTTCCACGGGGCGTTGATCTACAAGAAAAGCGCGCAGATGCACATGGGCCAGTTCGGCGCGGGGCTGGCACAGGCGGCGGCGCGGCATGGTGCCCGCATCTACGAGGACGCGCCCGTCACGGGGTTGAAGCGGCTTGCGGGCGCATCGCACATGGTGACCACGCCGCGCGGCAGCGTGCGCGCGAAGCAGGTGCTCGTGGCCACGGGCGCCAGCCAGAAAGGCCCGCTGTTCTGGTTCCGCCGCCGCGTGGTGCCAGTCGGCAGCTTCATCATCGCGACGGAGCCGCTCAGCCCCGCGCAGATAGATAGCGTGATGCCCACCCGGCGCAACGCGACCACCAGCCTGAACATCGGCAACTACTTCCGCATCGCGCCGGACGGCCGCCTGATCTGGGGCGGGCGCGCCCGGTTCGCGCTGTCCAACCCGACCTCGGACCTCCGAAGCGGCCGGGTTCTGGAGGCCGGTCTGCGCCGCACGTTTCCGCAACTGGATGGGGTTGGGATCGACTACTGCTGGGGTGGCGTCATAGACCTGACGCAGGACCGGCTGCCGCGCGCGGGGGAGCACGACGGCCTGTTCTACGCCATGGGCTACAGCGGGCATGGGGTGCAGATGTCCGTGCACATGGGCCAGCAGATGGCGAAGGTGATGGCGGGCGACGCCGGCGCGAACCCGCTGCGCTTCCTGCCGTGGCAGGCGATCCCCGGCCATTTCGGCCCGCCCTGGTTCATGCCCTTCGTGGGCGCATA
>CAXTDP010000607.1:0-3911 GCA_964242295.1 uncultured Acetobacteraceae bacterium
TGCGCGGCACCTTCCGCTTCCACGAGGAGTTCGAGTGGGCGGTGGGCATCCTGGCCGCAGGCGCTGTAGACGTGTCGCCGTTGCTGACCGAGGTGGTGCCGCTGGCCGACGCCGTGCGGGCGTTCGACCTGGCCGGGGACCGGACCCGGGCGATGAAGGTGCAGCTCGCGTTGTGACGCCGCGCTGGCCTATCCGCCCAGCATGGTCCGGGTGCGCCGCGCTCGTTCTTGGATCGCATCCCACTGGCCCGCTGCGATCTCGGCAACCGGTGTCAGCCAGGAGCCGCCAACCGCGACCACGTTGGGTTGGGCCAGCCACTCCGCCGCGTTGACCTCCGTGATGCCGCCGGTGGGACAGAAGCGCGCTTGCGGGAACGGGCCTGCCAGCGCCCGTAGGGCGGCCAGGCCTCCGGCCGCGGTGGCGGGAAAGAACTTGGCGGTGGTAAACCCCCGCGCCATCGCCTCCATCAGCTCGGACGCGGTAGAGATGCCAGGCAGGAACGGGATGGACGCCGCTTCCGCCGCCTCAAGCAAGGCCGGCGTCGCGCCGGGGCTGAGCGCAAAGCGCGCGCCGGCGTCCACCGCCCGGCGCAGGTCGTCCGGCGTCAGCACTGTGCCGATGCCCACGACGGCATTCGGCACCTCCCGCATGATTGCACGGGCGCCCTCCAGGCCGGCCGGGGTGCGGAGTGTAATCTCCAACAGGCGAACCCCGCCGGCTGCCAGGGCGCGGGCCAGCGGCACGGCGTCTTCCAACCGATCAAGGGTGATGACGGGAATAACGCCCCCAACGGCGAGCAAAGCGGCAAGCTGGTCCTCTCGGGACGGCATGTTGGTCATGGCGGGGCCTCCTGCAGACAGGCTGGTTGCGGCATGGCGGCTCGGGGGATGATGGCGCCGGGATGCTGGACGACCACACCGGCCAGGCTGTGCCCGGCATGGGCGGCATCTGCCGGCGCAGCGCCGCGCAGCCGGGCGGCAAGGTAGGCCGCAGCAAAGCTGTCCCCGGCGGCCGTAGTGTCCACCACGTCATCAATTTGGGCTGCTTGGATGCGGTGCTCCGTCCCTGCATAGAACACGCGGGAGGCCGGCTGATCCAGCTTCAGTACGATCTCGGTGTCCGCGGCATGCCGCAGCAAGACGGCCTCGCCAGCATCGCCATGCAGCAGGGCCAAATCCTCGGTGGAGGCGAACACGAGGTGAGCTAGGCCGAACAGGTCGTCATACAGACGGCGGGCGGCGGCCGGGTCGGGCCAGCCGCGTGGGCGGAAGTTGGTGTCGAACACGACCTGCGCGCCGCGTGTCCGGGCGTCGTCCAAGGCGCGTAGTAGCACGGCGCGGGCAGCATCATCCAAAATCGAGAGCGTGATGCCGGATAGATAAAGCACGTCGAAGGCCGCCAGGGCATGCGGGTCCAGGTGGTCGAACAGCCGCCGGGCAGCAGCGCTGTCCCGCCAATACAGGAACCGCCGCTCGCCGGCAGGGTCGGTCTGGATGACATACAGGCCTGACAGGCGCCCGGGTAGGCGATGTACCAGGCCAGTCCCGATGCCCTCTGCTGTCCACCCCGCGAGCATCTCGTCGCTCCAGGCATCGTCGCCCAGGGCAGTCACGTAGTCCACGCATGCGCCGAGCCGGGACAGGTAAACCGCAGTGTTCAGCGTGTCACCGCCCCAGCCCCGTTGCAGCAACCCGCCCGGCTGCTCCCGCAACTCGACCATGCACTCGCCGATGCAGGCGATTCGCGGCCCCAGCAAGCTTCTGGCCCCCGGCCTAGTCGCTCTCGTAACCGTAAATTTCCGGCAGGATGAAGATCGCCGCCAGCAGCCCGACCAGCGGGAAAATCGCAACGAACAAGGTGGCCCCTGCCTGGCCAATGGCGGTGAACAGGGAGGGGAATAGAAAGATCGCCAGGAAGGACGGCAGTTTCACGAACATATAGGCGAAGCCGCTTGCCGTGCCGCGGTACTCCGGCCGCGCAACCACCGTCGGGATCGTCATGCAGTTGGACGCGTCCCAGTAGTGGCCCCACAGCATCGCCGCGGCGGCGAAGGGGATGACGATCCTGTTTCCGGTGTAGATCGCCCACGCCGCCACCAGCAGGGACACAAACACGATGCCGAATCCAGCGATCCCAATGCCACGCTGTCCGATGCGCGGTGTGATCAACGGCCCTACCCAGCCGGCGATGCCAGCGAACGTGTAAAGCCCCATCAGGGCTAGGTTAGTGCCCACCAGGTTGTCCGCCGTGACGCCTACCGTCAGCAGCAGCACTGGCAGGTAAAACGCAAAGGTCGAGAACTCGCTGGCCTGGCAGAAGCAGGCGATCCAGCCGTATAGCGTCGCGCGCCAGCGGATGGGGTCGCGGCGTATGTCGGCCAGGAACGCCGTCGGACGCGGCTTCGGCACGGTAATGTCCTCGTTGGGCAGCATGTCCAAGTTGTCGTTGTACATGTCCATTGAAACCTGCTTGGCTTCGCGGAACCGGCCGTGGCGGATCAGCCAGACTGCCGTCTCCGGCAAGTCGTGCCGCATCAGCAGGATCACCAATGCCGGTACGGCGCCGAGGCCGAGCGTGATGCGCCACAGTAGTTCGTGATCCAGGTTCGTCACGAGGAATACCGCGATCACCGCCAACGTCAGTACCTCGCCCACCGCGAACATGAACTGCCAGCGGTTGCCCATAACCTCGCGTTTGCCCTTGGGCATGGACTCCATAATGTAAGTGTAGCCGTTGCTGATGTCGCTGCCGAGCGGCACGCCGAGCAGGAAGCGCACCACCACCAGCCAGCCGACACTGGTGACGAAGGCCTGCAGCAATGCCAAGACGATGAACATGACCATCGTCGCTAGGAACATGACCCGGCGCCCGATCTTGTCCGACAGCCAACCCCCGAGTAGCGCGCCCACCAATGCACCACCCTGCGTGCCGGCCGCAGCCAGGCCGAGCAGCAGCGGGTCGGGATGATACTGCTCACGGATGAACACCAGGACGAAGGCGATGGAGTAAAGGTCCCAGGCTTCCACCAGGATGGAAGACATCATCAACCACCCGATGCGGTTTCCCTTCGGATTGTAGTTGCTGACGAGATGGCGGACGGCGCCATCCATGGCCGACTGGTATGGCATCGCTAGCGACACGTCCGTCCCTCCCCTTGCTGGTTCTTGGCACAGCTAAGCGCGGGCTGGCCTTTTCATTGAACATTCCGTGATATTTTACAGATGTCAAGACCTATCCCCGTTCGCGCAAGGACCCAATAATCCGGCTTGGTTCAGTATCTGGCCACTTCGGGTTACACAGGGCGCGCAAAAACCGCCGGCTCGCGGAAGGCGTATTTCGGTAGGGAAAGCGTCTTATGCCGGGAGCGGTGAGCCGCCCCGGGTCAAGTTCGCTGGGGCTGAAGCGGTCTCAGGCCCACCCCTTTCAGGGTGTTCGTCGGCGCTCCAGCTTCAATGGATGAGCAAGGGTCCTGTTGCGGTTGGTTCGGTGTGGTCTTCGGTTCTGGAGCGGTTTGAGCGTCAGGCGCCGGCGGGCGTAATGGCGCGCTTGGCGCTGGAGCACGCGCTGCCGGCAGGCTGGGTGGACGAGGTGTTCGAGGCGCATCGGAAGCGGCAGTATGCGCGCGAACTGCTGTTCTCGACTGTGGTCGAGCTGACCACGCTGGTGTCGCTGGGGCTGCGCCCGTCCTTGCACGCCGCGGCGCGCCAGATGCCGGCGCTGCCGGTGTCGTTGGCGTCCTTGTATGACAAGGTCAACCACACCGAACCCGGCGTGTTGCGTGCCCTCGTTCGCGGCAGTGCCGAGCGTCTGGCGCCGGTGATGGCGACGTTGGGCACGCCGGCCAGCCTGCCCGGCTGGCAGGTGCGCGTGCTGGACGGCAACCACCTGCCTGGCAGCGAGAAGCGCCTGTT
>CAXTDP010000608.1:0-3907 GCA_964242295.1 uncultured Acetobacteraceae bacterium
CCTGGCCTGGCTGCTGGCCTGCGCCGACACCCCCGGGCGTCGGCCGGACGCGACCTTTGCCTTCGGCCCGGCGGAAGGCGGCACCCTCCTGCGGGTGTCCTACGTCGGCCAGGTCGGCCCGGACGAGCTGCTGCTGCGCCTGGCGCCCGGCCGCAGCGACGAGGAGGCGCTGCGGGATGCGCTCGGCCTGACGTTCCGCGAGGCGGAGGTGCTGCTATGGCTCAGCCAGGGCAAGTCGAACCGCGACATCGCCGAAATCCTGGGCCTCAGCCCGCGCACCGTGAACAAGCACCTGGAGCAGATGTTCCTGAAGCTGCAGGTGGACAACCGCGCCTCCGCGACGGCGCTGGCGGTGCGGGCGTTGCAGGGTGATTGACTCACCAGCAATCCGGCCCGACGGCGGGTGCCGCGCGCCACGCCGCGGCTTGCCAGGATTCAGCCCGTGGAGGCGCCGGTCAAACCGCTGCCCCGCAACGGCGCCGCCACACCAGCGCGCCGAGCAGAGCAACGCCGAACAACCCGAACGAACCAGGCTCCGGCACGGCCACCCCGGAGAAGACGTAGTCGAGAACATCCGTCCCGTCGGTGACCCCCACGCCATAGGTCAAGCCGGTCCCGTCGTCGCCGTCGCTCCAGAGGTTCACCGCCCGATTGCCGGCGATCGTGAACACCACCCCGTAGATGTCGAGGAACCCGCCATGGAACGGGTAGTCGCTGGCGGTCTGCGGGGAGCCGCCGGGATAGTAAAGGTCGTCATAGGCGAACCCTGGGGCGGACTCGCCACCCGGCGCCGGCACCCCGCTCGCAATTGGATAGAAGCCAAAGCTTTTGGGAGCGAGCAGGTTCGTAGGCTCCGGACTCGCTGGCATCGCCGGCGCCACCCCGGTGATCGCGGCGCCGACGATGCCAATGTTTGAATCGGAGAACGTCCCTGTTGCAGTGGTGATGACATAAGCCCCGGACGGGTCGCCAGCGACCGTGTCCAGACCATACGTTAGGGTAACCGATCCGCTGACGCCGCCGCCGCTGAAGCCAAAGGTGGCGACGTCGGCACGCGCTTGAGACACAAATGAAGCGGCGACAAGAAGCGCCGTCGCAGGCAGTAATCTGCTTCGCATGTTGATAAACCCCCCTCAAGGCTGCACGGCGGCACGTCCCCGCCAGTGCCCAGGTTAAACGGATTGTTACGATAGCAACAACCCGTAAATCCGTTCGGAGCATCCCGCGGACCGCCGCGTGTTCCCTGAGCTTGGTTCGCGTGAAACGGTAGGTGAAGGCAAACAGGCCACGGACCGGGTTAGGTCCACCGACACGTGCCGTATGCCCGGCCCATCCCGGCGCTTGGGTGCGAAAGCTCGGGGGGTGGCGGGGATGTCGAAGCCGATGACCTCGCAGCCGCGCGCGACGGTGCCCGGCAGTCGCTTCACCCCGCGCTGTCCTTGGTCGCACGCTGGTCAGCGGGCTGCTGCCGCCCGACCTGCTCCCCCGTGGATGCCACGCCGCCGGGCCGGACCAAAGCCGTCTTGAGGCGCCGCCTTTCCCCGACGAACGCCACGCCCTCGACCCGCCCATCGGGCCAACACGGGGGACATCAAAGCAGTGACGACGCCGGTCCCATGCCCCTGGCCGCCCCGCACGTCGCATCGGACGCGCGGATGCATCAAACGCCCGCACCGCCCTATTTCGGACGGCGTTCCATGCCCGCGGGCAACGGCCATGCGGCGCACGCCGCTCCGGCCGCCAAACCTCCCGTCACCCCTGGCGCTTGATCGTCAGCGGCCCCGGCGCCTGACAGGTCGGCATCATCTCGACCCGGTTGATGTTGACGTGCGCCGGCAGGCCGATCACCCAGGCGACCGTCTCGGCCACGTCCGCCGGCGTCAACGGCGTCGTGCCGGCATAAACCGCCGCAGCCTTATCCGAGTCGCCCAGCCGCACCTGGCTGAACTCGCTGCCGCCGACCAGCCCCGGCTCGACGCAGGTCACCCGCACGCCGGTGCCAACCAGGTCCGACTTCAGGTTGGCGGTGAAGTGCGCGACGAAGGCCTTGCTGGCGCCATACACATTGCCGCCGGGATAAGGATAGGTCCCGGCAGTGCTGCCAATGTTCACCACATGCCCCCGGTCCCGCGCCACCATGCCCGGCAGCAGCGCATGGGTCAGCCGGATCATGCCGGAAACGTTGGTGGCGACCATCGTGTCCCAGTCCGCCAGGCTCGCCTGCTGCGCTGTGCTGACCCCCAGGGCCAGGCCGGCGTTGTTCACCAGCACGTCCACCTCCGCCCATCCCGCCGGCAGGCTGCCCGGCAGGGCGGCCACCGCCGCCGCATCGGTGACATCCAGCGGCAACGGCAGCACGGCCTCGCCCATCTCCCGCTGCAACGCGTGCAGTCGGTCCGCCCTGCGGCCGATGGCGATCACGCGGTGGCCATCACGCACGGCACGGCGGCTGATCGCATCGCCGAAGCCCGAGGTGGCGCCGGTAACGAGCAGGGTCAAACTCATGGAATATCCTTATCGGTCCCGATCAGTGTAGGCCCACCGCCAGGCAGGCGGAAGCGCACGGACACGGGACAATGATCCGACAGCCGCTCCTTGGCCGCCGCGTCGGTTTCCCGATACACCAGCACCCGCAGGCTGTCCGGCTGCATCCAGCCCCGCGCGGCGCCGCCAGCGATGATATGGTCAATGAAGCTGCCGCCGCCCCAGCACGGGCTGCCCCGCCCTTCCGTCGCGCGCAGCAGCGGGCCGCTGATGGACAGCGCCGTCATCAGGTCGTCGCGCCGGTCCATGCGGCGGTTCAGGTCGCCCAGCAGCACGAAGGGCACGCCCTCCTCCCGGCGCTGCGCGATCCAGCCCTGCAGCGGGGCAACCTGGCGGCGCAGGGTTTCGCAGTTGCGGCTGGGGCCATCCAGCCGGGCCTCGTTGCAGCCGCTCTTGAGATGCACGGCCAGCAGCCGCAGGCGGCCATCCGGCAGAACCAGCGTAATGTCGGAGCCGCTGCGCAGCCGGTGATGAGCGGTCGGATACACATCCAGGCCAACCAGGTCCGGGTTGCGCTCCACCGTCAGGCCCCGGCGCACGGCAAAGCCCACCCGCTGCGTCACCTGGTCATCGGTGATGACAATGCTGTAGCGGTCCGGCACGAACACCTGCGCGGCGACTTCCGGCCCGTCCACCTCCTGGAACGCCACCACGTCCGCATCCAGCGTTTCCGCATAGCGCCGCAGGGCCGCGATGTCCTCCGCCGCCTTCGGCCCGGCATCGTCCGGCAGCCCGGGGTCGCCCTTGGGCCGGATGGTCAGCCACTCCAGGTTCCAGGTCGCCACCTTGAGCACAGCGCCGGCAGGGGCCGGCAGGTCCGCTGCCAGGGCCGGGCCGAACAGCAGCATCAGGCATAGCGCCAGGCGAATCATAGCAGCTCCGGTTGCAGGCAGGCCGCGATGTCATCGGCAGGCGCGGCCTCGGCCAGCGCCAGCGCGCCGCAGTCTATCAGGTATTCCGTAACGCCGTCATACAGCGCCGGGCTTCGCGTCGGGTCCCGGGCGTCGCCGCGCGGCACCCAGATGACGGTGCCATGCCGGGCGCGGGTCAGCAGCACGCGGTAGGCATTGATGCGGTTGCTGCGTCCCTCCGCCGTGCGCGCCAGCGTCCAGGCAGAGCCGCGGCATCTCCGCGCCACCCAGGCACTCCCCACCCATACCAGGTCAGCATCCCAACAAAGGCCGGCCCGATCCAGCTCCAGCCCCTGCACGCAGAACTCGGTCGCCAGCACTTCCAGCGCGCCGGAGCCGCGTATGTCCGGCGGGCTGTCCAGGAACCAGCGGGCGACGGCGTCCTCGTCCTGGTGCGGCAGCACGGCGCCCAACCCCTCCGCCCGCAGCCGCCGCGCCCCGGAACTGCCGAC
>CAXTDP010000609.1:0-3900 GCA_964242295.1 uncultured Acetobacteraceae bacterium
GCTGGCCGCCTGCCATGCCGACATCGCCCGCGGTGACATCGTCGTGGCGACCATGCTGTTCCTGGACGACCACATCCGCGCGGTGCAGCCAGCCCTGGCCGCACGGCGTGACCACTGCGACGCCATGCTGTGCTGCATGTCGGCCAACGAGGTCACCCGGCTGACCCGGCTCGGCCGGTTCGACATGGCGCAGGAGGCGACCGGCGCGCTGGCCATGCTGAAGAAGCTGCGCGGCGGCAAGCGGGGCGAGAAGGGCAGCAACGGCGTCGGCTCCGACGGCAAGTCGCAGATGCGCATGCTGCGGCGGCTGCCGAAGCTGATGAAGTTCATCCCGGGCACGGCACAGGACGTGCGGACGTATTTCCTGGCCCTGCAATACTGGCTGGCCGGCTCCGACGAGAACCTGGCCAACCTGGTCCGCATGCTGGTCGGCCGCTACGCCAGCGGCGAGCGCCGGGCACTGGCGGGCAAGGTCCAAGCTGCAGCCCCGGTCGAATACCCCGACGTCGGTCTGTATCATCCCAAGGCGCCGGGCCGCGTGGTGGAGCAACTGGACCAGTTGCCGCGCGCCGGCCTGGCAGGGACCGTCGGCCTGCTGCTGCTGCGGTCCTACCTCATCAGCGGCAACGCCGCGCATTATGACGGCGTGATCGCCGCCCTGGAGGCCCGCGGCCTCCGCGTCGTGCCGGCCTTTGCCAGCGGCCTTGACGCCCGCCCGGCCATCGAGCGGTTCTTCATGCGCGACGGCGTGCCGGCGGTGGACGCGGTGGTCAGCCTGACCGGGTTCAGCCTGGTCGGCGGCCCCGCCTACAACGACAGCCGCGCCGCCGAGGACATCCTGGCCCGGCTGGACGTGCCCTACGTCACCGCCCACCCCGTCGAGTTCCAGACCCTGGACCAGTGGCAGTCCGACCCGCGCGGCCTGCTTCCGGTCGAGGCCACGATGATGGTCGCTCTGCCGGAGCTGGACGGCGGCATGGCGCCGATGACCTTCGGCGGTCGCTGCGGACGCGCCGAGACCGCCAACCCCTGCGCCGGCTGCGACGGCAAGACGTGCGCGCGGAACATGGTCTCCCACCCCGAACGCGCCGCGATGCTGGCTCACCGAGTGGCCCGGCTGGTGTCGCTGCGCCGCACCGCGCGGGCCAACCGCAAGGTGGCGGCCGTGCTGTTCAACTTCCCGCCCAACGCCGGGGCGACGGGGACGGCGGCCTACCTCGCCGTGTTCCAGTCCCTGCACAACACCCTGACCGCGCTGCGTGATGCCGGCTACACCGTGGAAGTACCGGACACGGCGGAGGCCCTGCGGCAGCAGGTCGTGACCGGCAACGCCGCCTGTCACGGCACCGACGCCAACGTCGCCGCCCGCGTCACGGTGGACGCCCATGTGCGCGGCCAGCCCTGGCTGCGGGAGATCGAGGCCGCCTGGGGGCCGGCGCCAGGCCGGGCGCAGGCGGACGGGTCCGGCATCCACATCCTGGGCCGCCACTACGGCAATGTCTTCGTCGGCCTGCAGCCGGCCTTCGGCTACGAGGGCGACCCGATGCGGCTGCTGTTCGAGCGCGGATTCGCCCCGACCCATGCCTTCGCGGCATTCTACCGCTACATCGCCGAGGAGTTCGGCGCCCACGCCGTGCTGCACTTCGGCACCCACGGCGCCCTGGAGTTCATGCCCGGCAAACAGGCCGGCATGTCCGCCGAGTGCTGGCCGGACCGCCTGATCGGCCACCTGCCGAACTTCAACCTGTATGCGTCCAACAACCCCAGCGAGGGCATGATCGCCAAGCGCCGGGCCAACGCGGTGCTGATCAGCTACTTAACGCCGCCTGTGGCGCATGCCGGCCTGTATCGCGGTCTGCTGGATCTGAAGGCATCGCTGGACCGCTGGCGCTCGATGGAGCCGGACGCCGACGCCGGGCAGCGCGACGACCTGGCCGCGCTGGTGCAGGCGCAGGCCGCGGCCGTTGACCTTGCGGCCGCCGACCCGGCCTGGACGGACCCCGTGCCGGAGATAGACCGGCTGGGCGCGGCGCTGCTGGAGCTGGAATACACCCTGATCCCGCACGGCCTGCACGTCATCGGCGTCCCGCCCAGCGCCGCCCAGCGCACCGAGATGCTGGACGCCGCCCGCGTGACCGAACCGGTTGAGCGTGCCCGGCTGGACGCGCTGCTCGCCGCCGACCACGAGCTGCCGGCCATCGTGCATGCGCTGGATGGCGGCTACACCCGTCCCGCGCCGGGCGGCGACCTGCTGCGGACGACGGAGGTGCTGCCGACCGGGCGCAACCTGCACGGCTTCGACCCCTTCCGCCTGCCCAGCGCCTTCGCCGTGCAGGACGGCGCCCGCCAGGCCGACCGCCTGCTGGCCCGGCACGCCCAGGACGGCAAAGGCCTGCCGGAAACCGTGGCGATGGTGCTGTGGGGCACCGACAACCTGAAGACCGAGGGCGGACCCATCGCCCAGGCGCTGTGGCTGATGGGCGCTGCCCCACGCTTCGACAGCTACGGCCGCCTATCTGGCGCGCGGCTGCTGCCGCTGGCCGAACTGGGCCGCCCGCGGGTGGATGTCGTGGTCACCCTGTCCGGCATCTTCCGCGACCTGCTGCCCCTGCAGACCAAGCTGCTGGCCGAGGCCGCACTGCTGGCGGCCCAGGCGGACGAGGCACCAGAAGAAAACTTCATCCGCAAGCACGCCCTGGCCTTCATCGCCGCCAACGGCGGCGAAATGGAGCAGGCGGCGCTGCGCGTGTTCGGCAACGCCGACGGAGCCTATGGCGCCAACGTCAACAGCATCGTCGGCGCCGGCGTTTGGGAGGACGAGGACGAACTGGCCGACGCCTACGTCGCCCGCAAGGGCTTCGCCTACGGCGTGACCGGTCGGCCCGAGCGGCAGGCGGCGCTGCTGACCCATGTGCTGGGCAGCGTGGACGTGACCTACCAGAACCTGGACTCCATCGAGCTGGGCGTCACGACGGTGGACCACTACTTCGACACGCTGGGCGGCATCACCCGCGCCGTGCGCCAGGCCCGCGGCGGCGTGGCGGCCAGCGTGCTGATCGGCGACCAGACCCGCGGCGACGGCACCGTGCGCTCCCTGTCCGAGCAGGTGTCGTTGGAAACCCGCACCCGGGCGCTGAACCCGAAGTGGTACGAGGGCCTGCTCAAGCACGGCTACGAGGGCGTGCGGGAGATCGAGGCGCACGTGACCAACACGCTGGGCTGGTCGGCGACGACCGGCGAGGTATCGCCCTGGGTGTATCAGCAGCTCGCCGAAACCTACGCCCTGGACGACGCCATGCGCGAGCGCCTGGCCGCCCTCAACCCCAAAGCATCGGCCAAGCTGGTCGGCCGCCTGATCGAGGCGACCGAGCGCAAGTACTGGCAGCCCGACGCCGCCACCCTGGACGCGCTGCGCCGCGCCGGGGACGACCTGGAAGACCGCCTAGAAGGCGTTGAAGTGGAGTTGGCCGCATGACCGTAGCAACCCTTCCCTATCCCGTCCGCAACAAGATCAGCCAGCGCGGCGACGGCGAGGGCAGCCTGCAAGTGCAGCTCGACCCGGCGCTGAACATCGGCACCGCCAAGGTCTTCGCCGTTTACGGCAAGGGCGGCATCGGCAAGAGCACCACCAGCAGCAACCTGTCGGCGGCGTTCAGCCATCTCGGCAAGCGGGTGCTGCAGATCGGCTGCGACCCCAAGCACGACAGCACCTTCACCCTGACCAAGCAGTTGCTGCCGACGGTGATCGACGTGCTGGAGGGGGTGAACTTCCATTCGGAGGAGCTGCGGGTCGAGGACTTCGTGTTCCCCGGCTACAACGGCGTGATGTGCGTCGAGGCCGGCGGCCCGCCGGCGGGCACCGGCTGCGGCGGTTATGTCGTCGGCCAGACGGTCAAGCTG
>CAXTDP010000610.1:0-3897 GCA_964242295.1 uncultured Acetobacteraceae bacterium
ACCCTTCCCACGGATATCCGATCCTCACAGGCCGGCGGTTTCCGCGCGCCTTGTGCCACCCAAAAAGGTCAGATTCTGAACCACGCCCCCTGCTCGACGCCCTGATCACCGGCTTGGTCGCGCCGGCGTGCGTTCGGCACGAACTGGAAGAAGCCGAGGTAATGCGGCAGCTTGTCCTGCGAGATGCCGCGATGCGGGCGCAGCCAGGAGCGCAGCCAGGACCAAAACCCCTCCGTCTTGTTGACAAGAACCTCGCACAAGCCGTCTCCGTCCTTGTCGCGGGCATACGCGCCGGGCGGGGCAGACCGTCTTGTGCCCATAGCCCCAAGCTGGCAGGCGGGCGTAGATGCCATACTCGTCCGTGTGGACAAGGGTGCCCGGGGCGACCGCGGCGGTGATGATCGGCTTGATCGTTGCTTGCTGCACGTTGGCCAGCATATGCAGCACCAGTTGGCCGTCGCGCTGGATCAGGCCGAGGATGGGTGGCTTGTCCTTCTCCAACGTGCCGCGGCCTGGCGCGCCTGCCAGCCTGCGACACCGCCCGACCCCTTTTGGACACTTCCTTCGGCTAACCCCTTGTGGCCGGCCACGACCTAAACCTCGTCGATCTCGACTTGGCCCGTCAGCTCCACCGCCGGCGTCTTGGCGGCCAGCCTATGGCGCAGCTGCTCGGTCATGGCCCGCCTGTCCGAACTGTCCAGACCCAGTGCCAAGGCGATCTGCCGGTTGGAAAGGTTCAGGCTCATGAAGCAATGACCCAGGACCCCTACGCACAGCAGCTGATGGTGCCCGGTCAGCACTGTGCCGGTCAGGTCGTCGAAGCGCCCAGCGCATGCGTTGCACCGGTAGCGCGGCCGGTAGGGCTATGTGTCGTCATGGCCGTCGCGGGTCACTGCATCGTTGTCGCAGGCAGGGCAGCGGATGCCCTCCCGCCAGCGGCGCTGGCGCACGAAGGCAAAGCACTTCGCATCGTCCATCAGACCCGAAAGGTTGACCAGGTCGGATACAGCCATGACGCAAGCTCCTCGCGCGAACCGGTCCGCTACTTCCGATCCCGCCTTCGCGCCAGCCATCCTCAGCCTCACGCCACGGTCTCGACCTCACCATCCCGGAACCCAATAAGAGCCACCTGCCAAAGGGGAGGTGGGCAGTTACGTCAAAAGACCGCTGCAACGGGGTACCGTTGGCCTGTTCGGCCTCATAACGAAACATGACTTGCCGCACAGCGACTGTGGGCACTACTACCAAGACACAAGCAGATAAGACCGGCTGACCCAAACGGCCGAGAAGGTGCGTCGAGGATGACTATGTGCCGCCTGAGCAAGCGTTGCGTTCCAGCTTCGACTGTTGATGACAACTTTGCATGGCGCGCTGCTGGTGTCGTCGCTGTGTCTCCGGCATTGCATATCCCAGCCAACACGATTTTCGGTCCAGCCATCTTCGGAAGACACGCTTCTGTATCGGTGCCGTCGGCGACACTGCCGGGTCACTCCCGGGACTTGCCGGGGTGGCCGCTGCCCGCACCTCCATTGGGCATACGCGGTGGCTTGACCAGTCCTGGCCGGGGCGGCGCTGCCGAAGGACGGCCGGCATCGCCGGCTGCTTTGTTCCTAGAACTGTATGATCGCGGCATCCAACTCGCCTCGGCTGCAGGCTGATGCCCAGCCCGCGCGTCTTGTTCGTCAATCACACCAGCACCGGCGCAGGCGCTGAGCTAGTCCTGCTGGACCTGATACAGGCCTGGGCGGGCGCCTCGATCTACCTGTTCGAGGAAGGACCGCTGAACGCCAGCATGCGGAGCTGCGGGGTGCAGGTCCAGGTGGCGCGCTGGGGCAGCGGCCTGGGAAGCGTACGGCGAGACAACAGCTTGCTGCGGGCAGTGCCGCTTGCGGGCCGTCTGGCGGCGACCATGCTCGGGCTGGCATGGGCTGCGCGCAGGCATGACGTGATCTACGCGAACTCGCAAAAGGCGTTCGTCCTCGCAGCAGCCGCGGCGGTCCTGGCTCGGCGTCCGCTCATCTGGCATCTGCACGACATTATAAGCTCCGAGCACTTCGGCCAGGGACAACGGCTGCTGCAGGTCGGATTGGCCAATCGCTGCGCGGCGCGGGTGATCGTCCCCTCGGAGGCCGCAGCGGCGGCGTTCACGGCGGCGGGTGGCCGGGACGGGCTGGTGCACGTCATCCCGAACGGCGTTGACTTGGTGCGAGACCCGCTGCCGCCGCAGGCGTTGCGCGAGCAGCTCGGGCTGCCGCCGGGGCCGCTAATCGGGGTGTTCAGCCGCCTTGCGCCCTGGAAAGGCCAGCATGTCGTCCTGCAAGCCCTGGCCCGCCTTCCCGGCGTACGCTGCATCCTGGCCGGGGACGCCCTGTTCGGTGAACATGCCTATGCGCGCACCCTGCACGAGTTAGCCCGCGATCTCGGTATCGCCGACCGCGTGCAGTTCCTGGGCCAGCGGTCCGACGTGCCCCGGCTGATGCAGGCGTGCGACGCCGTGATCCACCCCTCGGTTGATCCGGAGCCGTTCGGCCGTACGCTGATTGAAGCGATGCTGATGCGAGTGCCGTTGATTGCCAGCGACACCGGCGCTCCCTCTGAGATCTTGGAAGGCGGCGCGGCAGGAACGCTGGTTCCACCGGGGCATGTTTCCGCTCTAGCGGCGGCTGTAGTCGCCGTGCTGACGGACCCCTTGGGATTGGCGGCGCAGTTGGATCGTGCGGAAGCGCGGGCGCAGTCGCAGTATGGCGTCGTCTCCATGCGCACAGGGACGGTGGACCTGATCGGGCGCGTCGTCGCCGCATCCCGGACCGGGGCTGCCGCGCTCCAGCGTGCGGTGGCCTGAGTCTCGCGGGGTAGCCGGGCCTCATGCGGCTCGGGGACCGCCCCGTTACCGTATGCCAGGAGACACAAGGGCGTTGACCAAGGCAGGTTGTCGGTATGGGACTCAGTCAGGCAGCGGGCTGGCGATGCACGTCCATGACCCCCGCAAGAACGGAAAGGCGGGGCGGGCTTCCTAGGTTCTCACATCTGCGAACGGCTTCTGGGGGATGGGCACGGCGTTCTCTCGGGGGCCACCTACTTTACTGGCTGGAAAGACAACATCTCACATCTACTTGGTAATAGCCACTTTGAAGCGATGCGTTACGACATCACCTTTCCGCGTTATGTCGAGGTCTATGAAATTTACAACCTTGCCTGTCCGGCCTCACCAATCCACTATCGATTCGACCCGGTCTAGGCAGCGAAGACGAGTGTCTCGGGTGCTGTCAACGTGCTTGGAATCGCGAAACGCGTGAAGGCCAAGGTGTTTCAAACGTCAACTTCGGAGGGCTATGGCGATCCTTCCGTTCATCGTCAGACGGAGGATTACCGCGGGAACTTCAATCTCACGGGTTCGAGGGCTTGCTATGATGAGGGCAAGCGTTGCGCCGAAACCCTGTTTTTCGACTACGCCCGCCAGCATCGGGTCAGGATAAAAGTGGTCCTGATTTTCAATATAGACTCTGTTCACATGAGAACCCGAAAATCGGTCATCGAGTCGAGCCCGACACCAGCGGTGTTCAGGGCGTGCGAAATTTTCGGTTTCTCATGTGGACTGAGTATATATAGCCCACGCATGCATCCGAACGATGGCCGGGTCGTCTCAAACGTCATCGTGCGAGCGTCGCGGGATAATGACATTACCGTATATGGAGATGGCAGCCAGACTCGCGCTTTCTACCACGTTGACGATTTGATTAATGGTTTCGTCCACATGATGGATGCCTCCGACGTCGTGCTTGGACAAGCGTGGTGCAGGGATCGGACGGTGGTTCGGAAGTGCTGGGTGACGTAAGGAACCGTCCTCTCCAACTCCGGATGCTCATCTTGCCTTTCAAGCTGAACCAGGACCGCCGT
>CAXTDP010000611.1:0-3896 GCA_964242295.1 uncultured Acetobacteraceae bacterium
CGCGCCGCGTTCGCCAGCGCCGGGGCGGCCAGCGCCGGCTCCGCGCGCCCGTCCGTGGGCGCCTGGATGCCGCCGATCCAGTCCTGCTCGTTGCCGGGCGTCAGCGCCTTGGTCTGGGCGGGGGTTAGCACCTTGTTGTGCACCTGGAACTCGCGCGCCATATCAATCCAGTCGGACCAGGTCGCCAGCTCCGTCTCGCTCTTTGTCGCGTAGATGAGGCCGGTGCGGCGGAAGCCGAGCTCGGCCTCCCGCGACAGCGCGTCCCACAGCCCCATGCTGAGCAACTGCAGGGGAAGCTCGCGCCGGTCGCGGTTCTGGGTGCGGCACCAGCCCCAGTTGCGGCTGCTCTGCTCGCCGGCGATGCGGCCCTTCTCGACCAGGGCGACCGACTTGCCCTTCCTGGCGAGGTAGTAGGCCGCCGCAACGCCGACGATGCCGCCGCCGATTACCACCGCATCCACGGCGTCCGGCAGGTGCGTGTCGCTGGCGATGTGTTCGAGTTGGGGCATCATGGCTCCGAGCTATAGCAGCGCGGAGCCACTCGGGGCTGCGGAATGCGGCGCGATAACGGCATGATCGTTTGCGCGGACTGCGCGAAACGGCACATTTCCCGGCCCGCGGCGTCCTACCATGGCAACCCGCAGCCCCTGGAGACCCCATGCTTCGGCCCAAGTTCATCACATTCGACTGTTATGGCACGCTCAGCCGCCCGCTGTTCCCGGACATGGCCCGCAACATCTACGCCGACCGGGTGCCGGCAGGCGAGATGGACCAGTTTGTCCGGGACTTCGCCGCCTACCGGCTCGACGAGGTGCTGGGGGCATGGAAGCCCTACCGCGACGTGATCGTGGTCGCGGCCGAGCGCACCTGCCGCAAGCACGGCGTGGCGTTCGACGAGGCGGAGGCCGCGCGCTTCTATGACGCCGTCCCGCGCTGGGCGCCCCATCCAGATGTTCCCGGGCCGCTGCAGGCTGTCGCCAAGAAGTTTCCGCTGGTCGGGCTGACGAATGCGATGGACGCCCAGATCATGGCGAACGTCGCCCAGTATCAAGCGCCCTTCCACGCGGTGATCACCGCCGAACAGGTGCAGTCCTACAAGCCTTGCCTCAAGGGGTTCGAGGCCATGATGGACCAGCTCGGCGCCCGGCCGGAGGAGCTGCTGCATGTGTCCTCCTCGTTCCGCTACGACCTGATGCCGGCGCACGACCTGGGCATCACCATGAAGGCGTGGGTGAACCGCGGGCACGAGCCGCCGAACCCGTTCTACGGCTATCACGAGATCGCCGACCTCGGCGGCCTGCCCGGCCTGCTCGGGCTGTGAGGCCGCCTCGTGCCGGGGCGATGCGGCCTTCTGGCCCACCGGACTTCCTGGCCGCAAGCCAGTCCTGACCCCAAGGCAACCCTGACCCCAAGCCAATGGAGAAGATGATGTCGCTGCCGAACTCGCTCAGCCGCCGGGACGCCGCCGTCCTGATGCATCCGCAAACCGATTGGCGCGCGCACGAGGAGCACGGCGCCCTTGTCATCGCCCGCGGCGACGGCGTGCGCGTCTATGACGAGGACGACAAGGCGTATATCGAGGGCATGGCAGGCCTGTGGTGCACGTCGCTCGGCTTCAGCGAGCCTCGCTTGGTCGAGGCGGCACGGCGGCAAATGTCGCTCCTGCCCTATGATCACATCTACAGCCACCAGACGCACGGGCCGGTAGTCGAGCTGTCGGAGCGGCTGCTGGCGCTGGCACCTCCAACCATGTCCAAGGTGTTCTTCGCCTGCTCCGGCTCCGAGGCGAACGACACGATCGTGCGCATGGTCTGGTACTACAACAACGCGCTCGGCCGCCCGCGCAAGAAGAAGATGATCGCGCGCCGCCGGGGGTTCCACGGCTCCACCTGCGTGTCGGGCAGCCTCACCGGCCTACCGCACTTACAGGGCGACTTCGACCTGCCGCTGCCCGGCTTCCTCCACACCACTGCCCCGCACCACTACCGCGAGGCCCGGCCCGGCGAGTCCGAGGAGGATTTCGCCACCCGCCTGGCCGAAGAGCTGGAGCAGTTGATCCTGGCGGAAGGCGGGGCCGAGTGCTGCGCCGCTTTCATCGCCGAGCCTGTGATGGGCGCCGGCGGCGTGGTGGTGCCGCCCCACACCTACTTCCAGAAGATCAAGCCGGTGCTGGACCGCTACGACATGCTGCTGATCGCCGACGAGGTGATCTGCGGTTTCGGGCGCACCGGCAACATGTGGGGGTCGGAGACGTTCGGCATGGAGCCGGACTTCATGACGGTGGCGAAAGCGCTGTCCTCCGCCTACCTGCCGATCTCCGCCGTGATGATCACCGGCAAGGTATTCGACGTGCTGGCCGACAACTCGCGCAAGCGCGGCTTCTTCGGCCACGGCTTCACCTACTCGGGCCACCCGGTCTCAACCGCCGTCGCGCTGGAGACGTTGAAGATCTACGAGGAGCGCGACGTGCTGGGCCATGTGCGCGAGGTCATGCCGGTGTTCCAGGCCGCGCTGCGGCGCTTCGCCGGGCACGCGCTGGTGGGCGAGGCGCGCGGCGTGGGCCTGGTCGGCGCGTTGGAGGTCGTGGCGGACAAGGCGAGCAAGCGCCCGTTCGATCCCTCCGAGAAGGTCGGCGCCCGCATTTCCAAGGCCGCCCGCAACCACGGCCTGATCACCCGCGCGATGGGCGACTCGCTGGGCTTCTCGCCGCCGCTGGTCATCTCGAAGGCGGAGGTCGAGGAGATGTTCGAGCGCTTCGGCCGGGCGCTGGACGAGGTCGCGGCCGAACTGCGGCCGGCGCGGCAGGCGGCCTGAGAAACTGCTTGACCTTACCACGATGGGAAGCCCCAAGCTCGGCCTACTTAAGTAGTGGAGCATCCTGATGTGCAACTGTTCAACACACCCGAAGGCCACGGCCGCCGGTGCCGCCGTACAAGGCACCACCTTCTCCATCGAGGACATGACCTGCTCCCATTGCGCCGGCACCATCCACAGGGCGCTGACGCAAGGCATGCCCGGGACGCCGTTCTCCGTTGACCTTGAAACGCAGCGCGTGTCGGTGGATGGCGATGCGGACCGGGCCGCGGCGCTGATCCGTGACGCGGGTTACGAGCCGGTGCTGGTGGCGCAGTAGTGCCGGACGAGGTGGTGCGGCTCCACCGCCGCGCTGTGCGGCAACCCAGCTTCCATGCCCTGCCGCAGCCTAAGCAGGCTGGCGCGGCTTACCGCATGGATGGCTTGCGGCCAAGGCAAGCCGCGCCAGCCTGCTTAGGTCCTCATCTTTGAGCAGACCTCCCGGGGTTTGCTTGGTTCCCGCGCCCTGGGGGCGACGCTGTCCCTGAACTTATCGTCGGCGGCAAGCCTTCCCAAATAGGCAATGGCCGCCAGGAGCCTGACTATGTCCGTCGAAACGCTGAGCCAGCCCGCCGCCGCCGGCCATGCCGCCACCGACCTCGGCATCGCCGGCATGACTTGTGCCTCCTGCGTGCGGCGGGTGGAGCGGGCGCTGGCCAAGGTGCCCGGCGTGGCCGGCGTGTCGGTCAACCTGGCGACGGAGCGCGCCCGCGTCACCGGCCCCGCGCTGGACATCCCCGCGCTGGTGCAGGCGGTGCAGGGGGCTGGCTATGGCACCGGCACCGCCGAGTTCGACATCGGCATCGGCGGCATGACCTGCGCGTCTTGCGTGCGCCGGGTCGAGAAGGCGCTAGCCAAAGTCCCCGGTGTCACCGATGTTTCCGTCAATCTTGCGACGGAACGGGCGCGCGTGGTGGTGGTGGACGGTACGGCCGACGCCGCGACGCTTGGGGAAGCCGTCATCCGCGCCGGCTATGAGGTCCGGCAAGATGCCGCATCGGTGGCCGGGGCGGACACCGCACCTGCCCAGCGCGAGCGGCGGG
>CAXTDP010000612.1:0-3895 GCA_964242295.1 uncultured Acetobacteraceae bacterium
CCACTGGCTGGTTTGGACCTTCGGCGGCACGATGGTGGACGAGAACCAGAAGGTCACAATCAACAGCAGGGAGACCATCGAGGCGCTGAAGTACGGCCGTGCGCTTTACGAGACCTTCATCCCCGGCACCAATTCCTGGAACGACACGAGCAACAACAAGGCGCTGATCGCCCGCGAGATCAGCATGACACAGAATGGCGTGTCGCTTTACTATTCCATCAAGACCAGCCAGGACCCCAAGGTCGCCGCCATGGCAGCGGACCTGAACCACGCGCACATGCCGGTCGGGCCGGTGGGCCGCCCGACAGAGGCGATGCTGGCCATGAACGCCATGGTGTTCCGGCACACCAAGGCTCCGAACGCGGCCAAAGCCTACCTGGCCTACATGATGGAGGCCCCGCAGTATGACCGCTGGCTGAACGACATCTTCGGCTTCTGGGGCCAGCCGTTGCGCGCCTACGAGGCGAGCGCCGTATGGACGTTTGATCCCCGGGTCGCGGTGTTCAAAGACGCGATGCGGGACGGGCTGTGGTATGGCTACAAAGGTCCCATCAACGAGGCTTCGGGCGCGGTGGTCGCAGACTGGGTCATGGTGGACATGGTCGCCGCAGCCTTGACTGGCGCCAGCACGCCGGAGGACGCGGCCCAGGAGGCCGAGCGCCGGGCCCGGCGCTACTACCGCGGCTGAACGCGAAATGCTGCCGCAACGATGGCCACTGGCGTCGCCGGCAAACGAAGGAAGCATGCCGATGCAGATCACACGCCGCGTCGCACTCGGAGCCGTGCTGGCAGCCGCCTCGGCGCCGCCGGGGACAGCGCTCGCCCAGGCGTCCAAGATCCTGCGCGTGTGGAGCCACTGGGCCGGCGAGCCGCTGCGCCGTCAGTTCATGGAGGGGCTGGGGCGTGAGTTCGGAACCGCCAATCCCGAGCTGAGAGTAGAGTTCAGTTGGTATGACAAGCCGTCCCTCAACACCGCACTGCGCACGGCGCTGCGCGCCCGGCAGGCCCCTGACATCTTCTACGCTGAACCCGACCAGATCGAGTATATCGACAACAAGTTCATCGCAGACCTGTCCACCGGCGTGGATTGGACGAACGTGGAGCCCTGGGCCAAGGCGCTGTGGACTCGGGGCAGCGCTACCTATGGCGTGCCGTTGGAAGCCTGGACAGTCGAGCTGTTCTACCGGCCCGACCTGATGGAGCGGGTAGGCGGCAAGGTTTCCCCAGGGGAGCAGCTGTCCCCGGCGGCGTTCCTGGATCTGGTGCGCAAAGCCCGCGCCGCCGGGGTCACGCCGATCTCGCTCGGCGTCGGCGACCGGCCGTATCCTGGCGCTTTCCTCACGTCGGAAACGCTGGTGAAGCTGCTGGGGCCGGAGAAATACAGTCAACTCCTGGCGGGCACGCTCCCCTGGACCGATCCCCAGGTGGTGCAGGGCCTGGTCTTTGTGCGCGCGCTGGCCGATGCGGGGGCACTGCCGGCAGACTTCACCACCATGCGGCTGTCGGAAAGCGTGGCCGGTTTCCACCGCAGCCCCGGCGCACTGATGTTGCTGATGGGATCGTTCTACCTGTCCGTCGCCGTGAAGCCGGTGGACCAGGGCGGCGCCGGCGATGTGCCCTACGACGTGCTGCGCTGGCCGGCGCTGGACGGGGCGGCAGCGCCCGGGGCCAAAACGATTTCCGTCGGCGGCTCCTACGTCGTCAACGCAGCCTCGGCGAACCTGGATGCCGCGATCGCCTTTGTCGGCTCAATTGCGCGGCCGGAGGTCGGGCGCAAGTGGATGGAGGTGAACGTGGCGCAATCCGGCATCAAGGCGTCGGCGGAGGGCATCCCCGGCCGCCCGGGCACCGTGCTGCAGGAGCTGTCGGTGTTGAACAAGGATGCATCCTATGCCTTCGGCATTCCCGCGCAGGTGTTGACCCCACGCCCGCGCGAGGTGTTCCAGCAGGTGATCAACGTTGCGCTGCCCGCCGGCCTAGTGACACCGGAGGAGGCCGCGTCCCGCATGGCCCACGCATATTGAGCGGACACGTTGCTGTGCCCTCGACGGCACTTTCGCTGCGGCAGGCGCGACGCGGTGCGTTCAACTTGCCCTTCGGCACGATCGCCGTGCTGCTCACCCCGGCCCTGGTCATCTACGTCGTGCTGACGGCGTACCCGGTCCTGCGCACTTTCTGGAACTCGGTGCACGAGGTGTCGCCGGCCGGTGCCGAGTTTGTCGGCTTACGCAACTACGCCGACCTGTTTCGGGACAGCACGGTCTGGACGGCGGTGCGCAACACGCTGACCTGGGCGGCGGTTTCGCCGGTGCTGGAGGTAAGTATCGCCTTGCTGCTCGCCTCCGCGCTGCACGCGAAAGTGCCGGGCGCGCGCTTCTTCCGGCTCGCATGGTTTACCCCCGTGCTGATGTCCTACGTCGTGGTCGGCATCATTTGGACTTGGATTTTCAACAACGACTGGGGTGTTGTGAACGTCGCCTTGCGCGCCTTGGGCCTGTCTGGCTGGACGCGGCCATGGCTGGGCAGCCCCGTCACCGCGCTGCCCGCGCTTATGCTGGTCACCACCTGGATGTGGACGGGCTTCAGCATGGTCGTGCTGCTGGCGGCGCTGCACGCCCTGCCGCCCGAGGTGCTGGAAGCGTCGGAGTTGGATGGGTGCCGCTGGCCGGCCAAGCTGCGGCACATCGTAGTGCCGATGACTTGGCCGACGATTGCGAACCTTCTGGTGCTGTCCTTCGTTGGCAAGATGAAGGTGTTCGACCTGGTCTGGGTCACCACGCGGGGAGGACCGCTCTGGGCCACGGAGACGGTCAGCACCTACACTTACAAGCGCGCCTTCGAGTGGAGCACCTTCGACCTCGGCTATCCCAGCGCGATTGCGACCGTGTGGTTCGTCATCATCGTCGTGGCCGTGTCGGGGCTGACCTGGTTGTCCCGGCAGCGGCAGCGCCTGGAGTATTGAGGGTGCGCGCCGGAGTGGGCCGTGCGGCGCGCAGCGCCATGCTGCTGGCGGCGCTGCTGGGCTACACCGTCTTCTCCGCCGGGCCGTTCGCCTGGGTGGCGTCAATGTCGGTACGAACAACTAACGAGATCCTGGACGCACCCTATGCGCTGCCGCGGCATCTGCACTGGGACAAATTCGCGCAGGTCTGGTTCGGGTCGCATTATTCAACCTACTTTGCCAATTCGTTGGTCACGGTGCTGTCGGCGGTGGCGATCGTCACCGTCGCAGGCGCAATGGCAGCCTACGCGTTCGCTCGGTTTCGCTTCCTGCTGAACCGGGTCTTGTATCTCCTCATTTTCTCCGCGCTGATTTTCCCGCCGCAGGTGCTGGTGATCGCGCTATTTCAGCTGATGGTGGAGTTGGGGCTGTTCAACACGCTGTTCGGCCTCATCCTGGCCTATGCCGCCGCCCAGCTTCCGCTCACCGTGTATCTGCTGGAGGCGTTCTTCGCGCAGCTCCCGACCGACCTGTTCGAGGCGGCGCGGATCGACGGCTGCTCGGAGGCGCAGATCTTCCTGCGCATCGGTGTGCCGCTGGCGACGCCCGCGTTGGCGACGACGGTGATCCTGAACACCATTTTGATGTGGAACGAGTTCCTGTATGCGGTGGTGCTGCTGACCGACGAGGACAAGCGGACGCTGCCGCTCGGCATCCAGCAGTTCATGGCGGACTACCAGACGGACGTGGGCATGCTGGCGACCGGGCTGGTCATCGCGATCGTTCCCGTGGTCGTCATCTACGTTGCATTCTCCGAGCGCCTGATCCGCGGCATGACCGCCGGCGCCGTGAAGTAACTGCGGAACTGTAGCCCCGGGGAGCGTTCCGTGCAGGCCGGGGGCGTGGTTCAGAATCCGACCTTTTTGGGTTACAGAAGGCGTGCGGAAACCGCCA
>CAXTDP010000613.1:0-3891 GCA_964242295.1 uncultured Acetobacteraceae bacterium
GGGTGGGGTTTGCACCCACGACATCCATGCGCCTTGGCAAGGCACACAGTGGAACTTCGTGGACGGCCGGGCACGGCTCGCACGGCACGACGAGGTCCGCGTCACTCGGCATGCCAAGGTCCAGGGCAAACGCAGTCCGCTGAACCCTGACGACCGCGGCTATTGGGAACTGAGGCGGCGCCGGCGTCTTGCGGACGCGCTGCGACCTCCGAGGCGCTCAGCCTTGCTGAAGCGACAGGACTGCAAGTGCGCGATGTGTGGTGTTTGGTTCGACCCCGATGAGGACATCCCCCTCATCGACGAACACCACGACATACCGCGCCATCGCGGCGGAACAGACCAGCTGGACAACCTACAACTGGTACACCGGTGGTGCCACCATGCGCACCACGCACGGATCGGGTATCGGGCGGCAGAGGCTTGAGCCGGATGACGAGCAATCGTCATGTCCGGTTCTGAGGGGGCTGGGTCTCGGCAACGAGGCCCGGCTACCCGACACCTGTCCATGCGCGTGCACCATGTCGAGCAGGTCATGGGCGGCCTGTGCGCCCTGGAACCGCCGCTGTCCGTCCCGCCCGACCAGGCCCAGATCGATGCGGAACGGCTACGATACCTGCTCTGGAACGGGCATCACGAGAAGGCGTGCGAGGCTCTGAGCCGGATTGCGGGCTGGGCCAGGGACGCCAGCGTGCTGGGCGCCCCCGCAATGGAAGCGGGGGCAAGATGCCTGGTCGCGCGTAGTACGGAGCTGCAGGCCTACATCAAAAACAACGAGGGCGCACTGATCGACTACGGCCAGCGCCATCGTGCCGGCAAGCCGATCTCGACCTCGCGGGCCGAGGGCACCGTCAACCAGCTGGTGAGTGCCCGCATGAACAAGCGCCGGCAGATGCGCTGGTCACCCCGCGGCGCTCACCGTGTGCTTCAGGTCAGGGCGGCGGTGCTGGACGGACGGTTTGGTCACCCAGCAATCCAGCGCGCGGCCTAGCCGCCCCAGGTTTTTGACACTCCCGCACCGCACCTGAAAACGTCAGGGTGCCACCATCCGTCCAGGAAGCGTCAACCCGGCCTTGCCAAGCTCCACGTGTAACCCGGCTTTGAACCACGCCGTTTTGGATGTCACCCTGAGATGAACCGCGCCACTTCAACGCCGCCATTAGGGTTGCAAAGTGAACGGTATTGCTCTCAGGTGTTCAAACACATGGAAAAGGTTAACAATAAAGATCACAACGGCACACCCCAACTACAGAAAGGGGTGCTAGCACAAGGTCGTGATTCTTAGTCGGCCTAGACAATCTTTGATGATGGAGTTTGCAGTGTGTAAGGAACCTCAACGTCAGCTACGGCCAATCCGTATCCTGATTGTCGAAGACGATCTGTTGCAACAAGATCTACTTAACTCGGCTCTTGTTTCTCAGGGCTATGAGGTCGAAGTGGCATCTGACGGTATGGGTGCGTTTTGGAAAGTCCGGGAAAACAAATACGACTTGGTGCTTATTGACTATCAGCTCCCGGAAATCGATGGGCTTGCAATGGCAAGGCTGATCCATGGCCTGATGGGCGAGGTTGCGCGCCCCGCGCTGATCGCGCTGACCGGATCGCCAGACTGCCTGGCAGACAAGGAAGTAGTGCCTGGGATTGCATTCGACCACATTGTCTCGAAAAGCGTTGGCCTGGGTGAGTTGGTTTCCACTATTCGGCGCCACCTTGACGCCCGCCCTGACGCTGCAGCACGAGAGGAGGCTGGGTCTGCCTTGTTCTTGGACGATTGGATAAACTACGACACTGACCCTGGCTCGGACAATGGCCAAGGCGGCCAGCCAGCACCTCCTTGCGTCCTGGTCGTAGAAGATGACGAGTTGCAGCAGTCCGTGCTGAAATCAGCCTTTGAAGGTCTTGGCTTCGCCGTTGAGGTTGCCTCGGATGGCCTGCAAGCCGTTCGCATGATCCGTGAAGGTGCTTTCGATCTTGCAGTGGTTGACTATCAGTTGCCCGAGATGGACGGCCTTGCGACCGGTAGGTTGATCGTTGACCTCCTGAGCGAAGACACTCGCCCTCGAATGATCGGGTTCACCTCAGCCACAAGCCACCTGGCCGGCAGGCTGGCAAGCACTGGCGGCGCGTTCGACGAGATTGTTCCGAAGTCGGCTGGCATGCACACATTGTTTGCGACGGTCGAACGTCACCTGCGGTTGTCGCCGCGAAGTTCAACGCGGCGTGCGGCAGCGAACGTATTTCCATCTGCCGTTAGCGTGGTGCAGGGATCAGGGGTACGGGCGTACTGATCCCAACCCCGCCTGGTGTCAGGCGACGCGGACAGAGGTGGCCCCGGGATTTCGGCTCTCCCGCTATTTGCGTGGAGCCGACCTTCCCATTTTGAACAGTAAGCAATTGATTTCGCGCAGAAAATACGGCTGCCGATCTGGCTGAGTGCAGCATTATACTCGCAGCCACTCCAACCCAAAATCTGCCCCAGCTATCAGCACCTTATCCATTCCAGTCGACAGTTCGCCTCCACGCAAAGTGCGGGAGAGCCGGGATTTCGGACAGGGTGATAAGCTGGTCCCGCTTGAGCGAGAGATGGGACGAGATGGGCAAAGTGACACGCAAGCGTTACGGGGCTGAGTTCAAGGCCAAGGTGGCATTGGATGCGCTCCGGGGCGAGCAGACCTTGGCGGAGCTGTCGGCCAAGCATGGCATCCACCAGACGATGATCGCGGCCTGGAAGCGGCAGGCGATTGAAGGGTTGGCGCTGACGTTCTGCGGCAAGGCGGAGGCGGTGCAGGCGACCGGGGAGGCGGAGCTGACCCGTTTGCACGCCAAGATCGGCCAGTTGGTGGTGGAGCGGGATTTTTTAGCGAAGGCCTCCGGTCGATGAGCGTGGAGCGGAGGCGTGGGATGGTAGAGGCATCGCATCCGCGGCTTTCGGTGGTGCGGCAATGCGTGCTGCTCGGGATCAGCCGCTCGGGCCATTACTACCAGCCAACAGGCGAGAGCGCGGCGACGCTGGTGCTGATGCGGCTGATTGACGAGGCGTTCCTGGAGTGCCCGTATTACGGCTCGCGGCAGATGGTGCGCCACCTGCACCGGCTAGGGCACCGGGTTGGCCGCGCCCGGGTGGTCCGGCTGATGCGCCGGATGGGCCTAGCTGCGATCTACCAGAAGCCGAACACCAGCGCGCCGCATCCGGAGCACCGGGTCTATCCCTACCTGCTGCGGAACCTTGCCATTGTGCGGCCAAACCAGGTCTGGTGCTCGGACATCACCTACATTCCTATGAGGCGGGGCTTTCTGTATCTGGTGGCAGTCATGGACTGGCACAGCCGCCGGGTGCTGTCCTGGCGCGTGTCGAACACCATGGACGTGGCATTCTGCACCGATGCACTTGAGGAGGCGCTGGCCCGGTTTGGCACACCCGACGTCTTCAACACCGACCAGGGCAGCCAGTTCACCAGCCTGGCATTCACCCAGATGCTGACCGATGCCGGCATCCAGATCAGCATGGACGGCCGCGGACGCTGGATGGACAACGTGTTCATCGAGCGGCTGTGGCGGTCGCTGAAATACGAGTGCGTGTATCTGCATGCGTTTGAGACCGGCCCGGCCCTGCATAGCGGCCTGGCTCGATGGGTCAGTCACTACAACACGCACCGGCCTCATTCAGCGCTGGCGGGGCGGACGCCGGATGAGGCATACCGCGGAGTGTTGCCGACACTGCTGCCCGGGCATGCCCGGGCAGCAGTGTCGGACCTGAAGGCGGCGGCATAACCAGAACCAGGGACCAGCTTATCTTCGCCGCCAACCTGCCCGAACAGCTGGGGCCACCTCAATGCTACGCCAATGCCTCCCGTGCCGCTTCGCTCAGTGGTGCGCCGCGCGCGAATTCGAGAC
>CAXTDP010000614.1:0-3888 GCA_964242295.1 uncultured Acetobacteraceae bacterium
GGAACGGCGGGCGGTTTCAGATCGGTATACCCGGGCGGTTTCATCGGAATACGCACCGATGCTTGGCCAATGAAGGTATGGCCATGCCGGGATACATAGGACGCGAACACCTTGATTTGGTAGTTGATCACCTTTGGCGAATCCCGTGTATTGCCGCCCCCCGCCACACAACGACTTGCTTCGCTTGAGGAACCCAGTCTCGTCGATCACCAAAACCGCATCTGGGTCCGACAGTGCCTCTAGCGCGTAGTCGCGCATCAAGTCCCGTAGCGCATCCGCATCCCACCGGCTGCGCCCGAGGATGGCCTACTGGCGCCAAGGGCCAGGGTCGCCCGCCGCCTCGGCCCGCATCCATCCGGTTTTGCGCCGCTCCGCCCCGAGCAGGCCGTCAGGGAACGGGACCGTCGACGTCGCCATACGATCTTGAGTGCACAATGGGCGTATGCGGGCCTTCACATCACGCAGCGACGACGCCCACAGCTCCAGCATCGTCTTCATTGAGGCAGCCATCATCCATGCACTCCCACTCACACGAGAATGCAATATCATCCCCCCAACTGTGCAACTGTAATGCTAGTTTGTCACCGCCGCAGCTTCCGCGGCCTTATCGGCGGACGACGTGGCATCCTCTTCAGCGTCGGCCTGGGGATTCTCGTGCGCCTCCTCCTCGTACACGACCGGCAGCCTGACCGTGAAAATGCTGCCCTGGCCGAGGATGCTTTCCACCTCGATGTTGCCGCCCAGCATGGTGCTGAACGCCTTGGTGAGTGCCAGGCCCAACCCAGTGCCACCGAACCTTCGCGTGGTGGAAGCATCTGCCTGCTGAAAGCGCTGGAACAGCTTGCCGAGTTGCTCCTCGGTCATGCCGATGCCGGTGTCACTGATCCGGAAGGTCATCCAATCCCTTCCGTCGGGGCCCAGGCTGGAGCCGCGTTCGATGGAGAGGATGACCGTGCCGCCTGCCGTGAACTTGGCTGCGTTGCTGAGCAGGTTCAGCAGAACCTGTTTGATTTTGGTTACGTCCGAGTGCATCGTGCCAAGGTCAGGAGTAATCCTCAGCTCCAAGGTGTTGCCCTTCGTCTGCGTTAGAGCCTGCACGGTGGACGCGACCTCGCGCACCATGACATCGGCATCGAAGTTTTCGGCGTAAACCTCCATCTTGCCGCTCTCAATCTTGGACAGGTCGAGCACATCGTTGATAAGACCGAGCAAGTGGCGGGCGTTGGCCTCGATCTTGCCAATGTCGCCCGCGATCCCGCCGGGATCGCCGCTGTCCTCGATTTCCTCCTGCAGCAGTTCGCTGTAGCCGATGATGGCCGACAAAGGCGTGCGCAGCTCGTGGCTCATGTTAGCCATGAACGTGCTCTTGGCACGGTTTGCCTCCTCCGCCGTGTCCTTCGCGGCGATGAGATCGCGCTCGCTGCGCTTACGCTCTGTGACATCGCGCAGGTAAGCTGTGAACCGCGGCTGCCCCCCGACTTTGGTGGGGGTGATCGCAAGCTCGACGGGGAAGCGGGACCCATCGGCGCGGATCGCCTCCACCTCGATGCGCTTGCCGAGCAGCGGACCCTCGCCCGTGGCCAGGTAGCGGGCGAGACCCTGGTGATGCCTTTTCCGGTGTTCGGCAGGCATGATCAACTCCGCCATTCCCTGGCCGAGCACCGCGCTCCGCGCGTAGCCGAACGTCCGCTCGGCAGCTGGGTTGAACTCCAGGATGCGGCTGTTCCCGTCTATGGTGACGACGCAGTCGAGGGCCGATTGCAGGATAGCACCCTTCAACGCCTCACTCCCGCGAAGCTCCTCCTCGACGCGCCTGCGCTTGAGGAACTGCCCGACCTGTTGGCCCAATATCGCGAGCGACTCCTGAAGGCTGCCATCAAGCTCGATCGGACTGCAGCTGAAGAACTCGACGACCCCGACCGTCTCATCCCCAGCCTTGATTGGAAAGGCGACACCTGCACGCAGCCCTGCCCTAGCCGCGGCGTCGTGTTGAGAAAGGTTGCCTTCCCTCGGTAGGTCGGCGACATGGACAGGCTCGTCCTCTGCCCAAGCCCGGCCCGGTAACCCGGTGCCGCGCTCCAGGCGCAATCCTTCGGTCAGGACGAGGAAGTCACCCACTGCGGCCGCGTCCGGAGCGCGCCAGACCGCCACGCAGCGCAACGCAGCACCGTTTCCGCCATCATTGCCGATATCCTCGACGAGCCAGAATGCACCGACCTTCCATCTGAACCCCGCTCCTATGGCTGACAGAATCCGAGTCGGCGCCGAGCCAAGGTCTGCAAATCCAGCCAAGACCTGGCTGACCACATACTGCACGGCAAGCCGCTTCTCTGCATTCCGCCGCAGTGACGCATCGTTGAACGTGATCACGCTTCCAGTGATCGTGCCGCCCTCGCCTGCGATGGGGAAGGAGGAATATTCGGCGATGAATGGCGTGCCGTCCTTGCACCAGAGCATTTCATTGCTCAGTCGTACGGGGCGCCCGCTTGCCAGCGTGTGCAGCAGCGGACAGTCCGCTTTCGGATAAGGCGTGCCGTCCGGGTGCGTGTGGTGGATGAGGTCGTGCATGTTGTGGCCAAGCAGCTCATCAGCGGAAGCGTAGCCGAGCATCTCCAGAGCCGCCCGGTTGACGAAAGTGCAGCACCCCTCGATGCCAATCCCATAGATGCCGTCGCCAAGGGCGTCGATGAAGTCCCACTGGTTCCACTGCCGAGGCCCAGTTCCGGCCATCGCGGGGATGTGCGGAACCAGCCCGGCCGAAGCCTCAGCATTTGAAAGAAGCTGGCGGCGCTCACTGTCTGTCATGTGCCCTCACGATAAGTCAGGATCCAAAACGTCCTCATTCCGGGCGGTCATGGCCGAGATCGCTCCAGCCATGAGTGCCGGCCTGATCCATCAGGGACGCCTCCTGGCTACAACCAGAGCCTCAATGGTTTGGTGACGGCGAGTGCTTTCTTCCAGTCGCCGGGTATGCGCGGGCAATCGATGCAACCGTCGGCACGGGCGCAGTGCCGAGGGCGCCATCGACTTGTTAGCTTGAGGTCGCAATGGCGCGCGGCAAGGACGGCGTAACCGGGGTGTCTCTTATTGGGTTCCAGGGTGGTAGCGTAGGGCTCGTGGCGCGGGGCTGAGGACGGCTGGTGCGACGACGGGATCGGGAGTAGCTGACAGGCTCGCGCGAGGAGTTTGCGTCAGGGCTGTATCCGACCTGGTCAACCTTCTGGGTCTGATGGACGATGCCAAGTGCTTTGCCTTCGTGCGCCAGCGTCGCTTGCCGGAAGGCATTCGGTGCCCTGCCTGCGACAGCGATGCATTGATCCGCGACGGCCACGACGACACACAGCTCTGCCGGCAACGCTATCGGTGCAAACCGTGTTCAGGACGCTTCGGCGACCTGACCGGAACAGTTCTGGCCGGGCACCACCAGCCGCTGCGGGTGTGGGTGCTGTGCCTGTATTTCATGGGCCTGAACCTATCCAACCGGCAGATCGCTCTGGAACTGGGTCTGGATGCTTCGGACGTGCAGATCATGACGGAGCAGCTGCGCGCCGGGTTGGTCGCCAAAGCGCCAGCTGTGGAACTGCGAGGCGAGCCGGAACAAGTGGCCAAAAGGGGCGGCTCGGGCGGCAGCGCAGGCTGGCAGGCAGGCGCGCCGGACCGCGGCACGCTGGAAAAGGACAAGCCGCCGATCCTTGGCCTGATCCAGCGCGGCGGCCAAGTCTTGCTGCATATGCTGGCCAACGTGCAGCAGGCGACGATCAAGCCGGTCATCACCGCCGCCGTCGCCCCGGGCACCCTCGTCCACACGGACGAATACAGCATCTATGCCCGCGTGGGGCTACGGGCACAAGACAGTCTGCCACGGGCGCGGCGAGTATGCCCGCGACG
>CAXTDP010000615.1:0-3878 GCA_964242295.1 uncultured Acetobacteraceae bacterium
CTGCCGTGGCCGGTGAAGTCGAGGGCGCCATCGGCCGCGACCCGCGCGACCGCAAGCGCATGGCGCTGGTCGCGCGCGGCGGCAAGGCGGCGCTGACGCGACACCGCACCCTGCGAAGCTGGGCCACTGCGGCTGCCCTGGTGGAATGCGTGCTGGCGACCGGGCGCACGCACCAGATCAGGGTGCACATGGCGGCCATCGGCCATCCTCTGGTCGGCGACCCCGTCTATCTCCGCCGAGTCCCCGCGGCAGCCAAGGCGCTGGTTCCGCCGTTGCGCGCGGCGCTGCTGGACTTTCCACGCCAGGCGCTGCACGCGGCCAGGCTCGGTTTCGCGCACCCGCGCACCGGCGCCGCCCTGTCGTTCGAACGGCCGATGCCGGAAGACATGGCAGCCCTGGTCGCAGCGCTGGACGGATAGGGAACACGGCGGCTCATTCCTTTTGACAGGACCTACCTAGTCCTGTATAGATGTGAGATTGGCGCAGCGGGCGTGTTGCGCCAAGTCTTGTCCAGGGTCCCGCTGCTTCGGGGCGGTCGCTGGGACGTGATTGCTTCCGTCGCGCTTGCTTCTTGTTCCGTCGCAACTGACCTGTCTGTATCGCCGTATAGGGTTGCAGATCGTCACCAGACGCGTGAGGCCGAATCCATGGCTGCTGCTGTTATTAATGTTGCTCCTGAGGGCAACCTATCCCGCTACCTGCAAGAGATCCGCAAGTTCCCGATGCTCGCCCCTGAAGAGGAGTTGGCATTGTCGCGCCAGTGGCGGGACAACGAGGATATGGACGCGGCACATAAGCTCGTTACCTCCCATCTGCGTTTGGTTGCAAAGATCGCCATGGGCTATCGCGGATATGGCTTGCCGGTCGGTGAGCTGATCAGCGAAGGCAATGTCGGCATGATGCAAGCCGTCAAGCGATTCGATCCCGATCGTGGGTTCCGGCTCGCGACCTATGCGATGTGGTGGATCAGGGCTGCAATCCAGGAATACATTCTGCATAGCTGGTCCCTGGTGAAAATGGGGACTACGGCCGCGCAGAAGAAGCTGTTCTTCAACCTGCGGCGGTTGAAGGGTCAGATGCAGGCCATTGAGGATGGCGATTTGAAGCCGGATCAAGTAGCGAAGATTGCCCGTATGCTGGCCGTGCCCGAGCAGGACGTCGTGAGCATGAACCGCCGTTTGGCTGCTCCCGACAACAGCCTGAATGCTCCCGTCCGCGCTGACAGCGAGGGCGAATGGCAGGACTGGCTGGTGGACGAGAGCGCCAGCCAGGAGGTCGAGCTGGCCGACCGCGAAGAGCTTACGGGCCGCAAGGCGTTGCTGAGCAGCGCATTGAAGACGCTGAATGAGCGTGAACGGCACATTCTGATCGAGCGCCGGCTGAAGGACAACCCGACGACGCTGGAGGATTTGTCCCAGCAGTATAACATCAGCCGTGAACGGGTGCGTCAGATCGAAGTCCGTGCTTTTGAGAAGCTGCAAAAAGCGATGAAGACCCAAGTCGCCGAACGCCGTATGGCCCAAGCAGCCTAGTTCTTCTTCCCCTCCCTCCGGGAGAGGGCTGGGGTGAGGGGGAGGGCATACATTGCCCTCTCCCGCTCTGGTGTTCAGGCAGGTTCGCCTACATACCCACGCAATTCGTCCGGGCCCCTCACCCGAAGGGAAATGGAGACTGTGTCTTCAGCCCTCAAACGGATCCCGCATCAGAATCGTGTCGTCCCGTTCCGGGCTGGTGGACAGCAGCGTGACAGGCACCTCCACCAATTCCTCCACTCGGCGCACGTACTTAATCGCCTGAGCCGGCAAATCCGCCCAGCGCCGGGCGCCGCGGGTGCTGCCGGACCAGCCCTCGATGCTCTCATACACCGGCACTGCCGCGGCCTGCGCCGCCTGCCCCGCCGGCAAATGCTGATAATGCTGTCCGCCGATCTCGTAACCCACGCCGATCTGTAATTCCGTCATGCCGTCCAATACATCCAGCTTGGTCAGTGCCAAGCCCTGGATGCCGCCGACCTTGCAGGCTTGACGCACCAGGGCCGCATCGAACCAGCCGCACCGCCGGGGCCGCCCGGTTACGGTGCCGAACTCGTGCCCTCGGGTGCCCAGCATCTTGCCGGTCTCGTCGTGCAACTCCGTCGGGAACGGACCTGAGCCGACGCGGGTCGTGTAGGCCTTGGCAATGCCCAGCACCATCCCGACCTGCGCCGGCCCAACGCCCGACCCGGCAGCCGCCGTGGCCGCAATCGTGTTGCTGCTGGTCACGAAGGGGTAGGTCCCGTGGTCCACATCCAGCATGACCGCCTGTGCGCCCTCGAACAGGATGCGGCTGCCGGCCTTGCGGGCGCTTTCCAGCCGCTCCCACACAGGCTCGACATGCGGCAATATCCGGGGCGCAAGGCCGAGCAGCAGATCCAGCAAGGCCTGCTTCTCGAACGAAGGCGCACCCAGCCCAGTCAGCAGCGTATTGTGGTGCAGCAGCAGCTCGTCCAACTTATCCGCCAGCACCTCCGGCTCCGCCAGGTCGCAGGCGCGTATGGCCCGGCGGGCAACCTTGTCCTCATAGGCCGGTCCGATGCCCCGCCCGGTGGTGCCGATCTTGCGGTCACCGCGGGCAGCCTCGCGCGCACGATCGAGGGCGCCATGCACCGGCAGGATCAGCGCGGCGTTCTCGGCAATGCGCAGGTTGTCCGGGCCGACGTTCAGCCCTTGGGCGCGAACGCGGTCCATCTCTGCCAACAGCGCCTCGGGATCAATCACCACGCCGTTGCCGATGATGCCCAGCTTGCCCCGCACCAGCCCGCTCGGCAGCAGCGACAGGCGATAAGTCTGGTTGCCGACAACCAGCGTGTGCCCGGCGTTGTGCCCGCCCTGGAACCGCACCACGATGTCGGCCCGGCTGGCGAGCCAGTCCACCACCTTGCCCTTCCCCTCGTCGCCCCACTGGGCACCGATAACGGCGACGTTGGGCATCTAACTCTCCTTGGTGAGCGTTACGGCAGCACCGTCCCGCAAGATGTGGGTGCAGCCGAGACGCCGCGCCTCCGCCACCGGGTCTGACAGGTCGGACAAGGCGGGGATGGTTGAGTAACCGCCGGCGCGCAGCAGCACGGCGTCTCCGGACGGAGTGCCCCACGGCAGGAACGCGCGCTGTCGGGCCGGCGCCGGCGGCAAGGCGCGCAGCAGGGCGTCCGGGTATAGGGTCAGGCCAGTTGCCGGTTCCGCCTCCCCGGACACATAGCGTCCACCGCGGCCCAGCTCCTCGTGGCGGCCCGGCGCAAACACCGTGACGCAAACGCCGGTATGGTAGCGGAAGCCGCGGAACTCGATGGGGTCGAGGGTCAGCCGCAGTCCCGGCGCCTGCGCCTTAACCGCCTGCACCACATCCCACAAGCGCGCGCACAGGGCAGCGGAGGCCGGCGGCAGGTCGGCTGCCGTAAGCACATCGAGCGCCGGGCCTGCCGGGCCGGCCACCAGCAGCAGGTCGGTCAGCAGCCCAGCGATGGGTCCGCCGTGCCGAGCAACCTCGGCGGCGTCCTTCCGGTCCAGCGCATGGGTCAATGCCTGGCGGGCCGAGCCGGTGATCCCGGCCTCGTCCAACAGGGTCGGCGCCAGGGGTGGCAGGGTCAGGTCGAAGCTGACACGGTCCAAGCCAATAGCCGCCAGCGCCGCAGCAGCCAAAACAACGATTTCCGCGTCTGCTGCCGGCGAATCGACGCCGATCAGCTCGATCCCGGCCTGCGCCACCTGCCGGTCCGCCACCAGGCCCAGCCCACGGAGCAGCAGACATTGTCCGGCGTAGGACAGCCGCAACGGCCGGGGATAGCCGGCCATGCGCGTGGAGGCAATGCGCGCCACCTGCGGCGTCATGTCCGCGCGCAC
>CAXTDP010000616.1:0-3878 GCA_964242295.1 uncultured Acetobacteraceae bacterium
CCGGCGGGAGCTGCCGGCCCGGCGGCGGGGCTATACGCAAAAGGCTGCCGTGGGCGGGCACCGCGTTTGGCTGCGCACCGGGGAGTATGCCGACGGCACGCTGGGCGAGGTTCACGTCAGCCTGCCGCGCGAGGGCGCGGGACTGCGCGGCATGATGGACAGCATGATGACCGCGGTGAGCCTCGGCTTGCAGCATGGGGTGCCGCTGGCGGATTATGTGTCCGCCTTCACCCTGACCCGCTTCGGCCCGGCGGGGCGGGTGGAGGGCGACGCCGACGTGGGACACGCGACCAGCATCCTGGACTACGTGTTCCGCAACCTGGCGATCAACTACCTCGGCCACTGCCCGGTGCCGGAAGGCATCCCCGAGCCTGCGGCGCCCGACCCGGCGCCGCTGCTGCCGATGGACCTGCCGGCACAGCCACGCACTCGGCGGCCCGGGCTGCGCCTTGTCGCCAACGGATAGGAACCCCAGCACATGAGCGGACGCATCGAGGCACGCCTGGCTGAACTCGGCATCGCCCTGCCCACCGCCATGCCGCCGATGGCCAACTACGTGCCGTGGGTGCAGACGGGCAACCTGGTGGTGGTGTCGGGCCAGGTACCGGCGGTGGACGGCAAGATCGCCGTGACCGGCAAGGTCGGGGTGGACCTGGACGTGGCGGCGGGCCAGCAGGCCGCTCGCATCTGCCTGACCAACGTGCTGACCCACCTGCGCGCGGCCTGCGGCGGCGACCTGGACCGGGTGCGGCGGGTGGTGCGGCTGGGCGGCTTCATCGCCTCGCCGCCGGGGTTCACCCAGCATGCGCTGGTGATGAACGGCGCCTCCGACCTGGCGGTGGAGGTGTTCGGCGACGCCGGCCGTCACGCCCGCAGCACCATCGGCGTGCCTTCCCTGCCCGGCGATGCCGCGGTCGAGGTCGAAGGCATGTTCGAGGTGGCGTGAAGGGTTTTCTGGGCCGGATGCGCCGCCATATCACGCCCATGCCGGACAGCTTCCCCAGCCTGACCCTGACCCTGCATCCCCACATCGCCCAGATACCTGCGGCGGAGTGGGACGAGTGCGCGGGGGACGGCAATCCCTTCGTCAGCCATGCCTTCCTCAGCGCGATGGAGGACAGCGGCTCGGCCAGCGCGCGGACCGGCTGGCTGCCGCAGCACGCGGCGCTGCGCGACGGCGACCGGCTGGTGGGCGTGGTGCCGATGTATGCGAAGTCGCACAGCTATGGCGAATACGTGTTCGACCATAGCTGGGCCAACGCCTTCGAGCGCAGCGGCGGCAACTACTATCCCAAGCTGCAGGCCGCCGTCCCGTTCAGCCCGGTGCCCGGCCCCCGCCTGCTGACCCGGCCCGGCGTCGCGCCGGAGGCTTTGGGCCAGGCGCTGATCCAGGCGTGCGAGGAACTGGGGCTGTCAGGCGTCCATGCCACGTTCTGCAGCGATGCCGATGCCGCGGCGCTGGAGCGGGCGGGATGGCTGCGCCGGCTTGGCACCCAGTTCCATTGGGAGAACGACGGCTACTCGACGTTCGACGACTTCCTGGGAGCGCTGAGCAGCCGCAAGCGCAAGGCGATCAAGCGGGAGCGGCGGGACGCCAATGCCTGCGGGCTGCAGTTCGTGGCGTTGCAGGGTGGGGAGATCGAGCCTCGGCACTGGGATGCGTTCTACCGGTTCTATACCAGCACCGTGGACCGCAAGTGGGGCAGCGCTTACCTGACGCGCAAGTTCTTCCCCATGCTGTCGGAGCGGCTGGGCGATGCGGTGGTGCTGATGCTGGCGGAGAAGGATGGCGTGCCCGTTGCCGGGGCGCTGAACCTGATGGGGTCCGAGGCGCTGTATGGGCGCAACTGGGGCTGCCGCGGCGACTGGCCGTTCCTGCACTTCGAGCTGTGCTATTACCGGGCCATCGAGTTCGCCATCGCGCACGGGCTGCAGCGGGTGGAGGCGGGGGCGCAGGGCCAGCACAAGATACAGCGGGGCTACCTGCCGCGGCCCACCCATTCGGCGCACTGGATCGCCAACCCTGGGCTGCGCCGGGCCATCGGCAGCTATTTGGCGCAGGAGCGGCCGGCGGTGGAGGCGGACATGGTGGCGCTGGCCGAAGGATCGCCCTACCGGCGGGCCGGGGAGGAATAGGGCTGGGGTTGGCCGGAGCCAGGTCCGGGCATCCCCTCGAACCGGGCCAGGACGCTGTCGCGGACCACTGCTGGCGGCCAGTCGGCGGGCTTCACCGGGCCAGTTGGCCAAGGAGGGGCGGGAACATTGTGCGCTGCCGTGGCGGTCAGGCGGCCATGGCGCCAGGCTGCGGCGCCGGACCGCACCATCTCCTGCACCAGCATCGGCACGAACATCTCTGGCGTCAGGCCGAACGCGCCCACGGCATGGTCGCGGAACCAGGGCGCGCCGACGAGGGCCGCGGTCACAGCCGCTTCATCGAGGCCATCGGACACCATGAGGTTGTGGCTGAAGATGCGCTTGCATGCGTGCCAGGCGATGCGCCTGGGATCGGCCCTCCAGCTTGCCAGGCGTTGGCGGGCACGGTCCAGGGCGGCGGGCAGGTCGGTGATCGGCGGCCCGTGGCCTGACAGGCCGATGCGGGCCGGCAGGGCGGCCAGGCGCTCGATGGTCTCCGAAGCGCGGTCGAGCGAGTCCGGCCCTTCCCGGTAGGGGTTGAGCCAGCCCAGGTCGGCGTCGTGCAGGGCGTCGCCTAGGATCAGGACCCCGTGCTCAGCCGAATACAGGCTCAGGTGCCCGGCGGTATGGCCCGGCGTGCCGACGACCAGCCACGCCGTGCCGCCCGTGCTCACGGTGTCGCCGCCGCGCAATGGCCGGGTGACCTGGTAGGACTCGATTGGCTGCTGCAGCCACTCCGCCTGGCAGGCGTTGGGGTCGCGGGCGTTGACCAGGGCCGCCTCGTCGGCCTGGGCGGCGATGGGCGTGCCATAACCCGACTCGATGGCATGGTTGCCGCCGGAGTGGTCGCAGTGCGAGTGGGTGTTGACCACGAGCGCCAGATCCCGCGCGTGCATGCCCTGTTGCCCGAGCCACGCCAGCAGTGCCGGGGCGTCCGCGCCGAATCCGGTGTCCACCAGGACCGGGCGGCGGCCGCGCAACAGGATGGAGTTCGCGCTGGGGTAGGCCCGTTGCATGAAAGCGGCAGCCGACGTCATCCGGCGCTCAGTCCGTCATTGTTGTATGTTGCAGCTTCGGGTTGCGGCTGGGGCGATGGGAGTCGGAAAGCTGCGTAATAGCGTATGGTCATAGCATATGGCTTAGCATACCGTAGATTGTTCTCAACCTTTGCGTGTTGAACTGAGGTATGCAGTGCATGCAGACTTCAAATTGACACGTTCCAAGCGGAATCGAGTGGGTTGGGCTGGTGGCGCCGAGGCATTCGTCGCGGGATCGCCGGTTGCCCTGGGAGGTTGTGCCGAACGAGCGGCTCACGATGCCGGGGATGCCGGAACGGGCGTAGCCTTGCTGCAAGATGCGCTGCGGGGCGCGGGGTGCCATGGTTGGCACGTCGTGCTCGGCCTGCGGCTGCTGCGGCTGGGCCGGTGCGTGGATGCGGTGCTGATCCGGGATGGCGCCGTCCTGGCGCTGCGCCTGCGGCTGGATGCGCGTGCTGCCCTGCCGGCGGACCGCCGGGCGGTGGAGGACGCGGCACTCGACTTGGCCGACTTCCATTTGGGGTGCCGCGGCCTGCCGGTGATCCCCGTGCTGGTGGTGGGCAGCGGCCCCGTCCGCCATGCCCGGCCGCTGCCGCTCGCCGGCGCGGCGCCGGTGGTGGAGGCGACGCGGCTGCTGCTCCCGGGCGTGCTGCGGGACCTCGCCGCCCTGTGCCCGCCCAGGGGCAACGATCCCGCGGCGTGGCTGCC
>CAXTDP010000617.1:0-3876 GCA_964242295.1 uncultured Acetobacteraceae bacterium
CGCTCCGGCGCCGGCGGCGCGCACGCCGAAGCGTTGGATTACCGCCGCCGCTGCGGCCCGCACCGCCCTGCGTCGCACGAAGCCGCCGCGGCACAGGTCGTCCGACTGCCGGGTCAGCAGCATGTTGTCGGCCAGGGATAGTTCGGCGACGGCGCCGCGGCCCAGCCGCTCCTCCGGGATAAAGGCCAGGCCCGCGTGCCGCCGTGCCGCAGGGCCGAGTGGGCTGAGGTCTTGCCCGTTCAGCCAGACCATCCCCGCGGCGCTCCGCCGCTCCCCGGACAGCGCCGCGAGCAACTCCGACTGGCCGTTGCCGGCGACCCCTGCGACGCCCAGGATTTCTCCGGCATGGAGTTCAAACCCGATGCCGTCCAGCGTGGTGCCGAAGGGTTCGGCCGCCGGCAGGCTCAGCCCGGCGACTTGCAGCAGGGGGGCGCCTCGCTGGCCGCGGCGGCGTGCGGAGTGGGGCAGGGCGCGGCCGACCATCAGCTCCGCCAATTCCGCCGGGCTGGTGTGGGTGGGGTCGCAGTGGGCGACGACCTGGCCGGCGCGCAGCACGGTGGCGGCCGTGCATAGGGCGGCGACTTCCTCCAGCTTGTGGCTGGTGTAGAGGATGCTGCATCCCTCGGCGGCCAGGCGGCGCAGGGTGGCAAATAGGCCGTCGGCCTCCTGCGGCGTCAGCACGGAGGTCGGCTCGTCCAGGATCAGCAGATGCGGCTCTTGCAGCAGGCAGCGCACGATCTCGACCCGCTGGCGCTCGCCGACCGAGAGTTCATGCACGTGCCGCCCCGGCGACACCGCCAGGCCGTAGCGGGCGGCGACGGCGGTGATCCGCCGGGCCAGGGCGGGCAGGGACTCCCGGGTGCGCAGGCCAAGGGCCACGTTCTCCGCGACCGTCAGGGTCTCGAACAAGGAGAAGTGCTGGAACACCATGGCGATGCCCAAGCGGCGCGCGGTGTCTGGGTCCATCGCGGGCACGTCGGCGCCGTTCCAGGCGATGCGGCCGGCATCCGGGCGCAGCAGGCCGCAGATGATCCGCATCAGGGTGCTCTTGCCGGCGCCGTTCTCACCGATCAGGGCGTGGATTTGACCGGGCGCCACCGCCAGGGTGACACCGTCATTCGCCTGGGTCGCGCCCAGCCGCTTGCTGATGCCGTCCAGGTGCAGGCGCAGGGGAGGATCAGCGGGCATGGCGGGGGTCCAGCAAGGGCCGTGCCATCACCGTCATCTTATCAGCGCCGCGGCGGCGGCGGAGTGGCGGGCGATCAGCGCCGGTAGGTCCAGGCCGGGCAGGGCGCCATCCTCCACCACCCAGCGCCCGGCCACCATCACCCGGTCCGCCCGGTGCGCGCCGCACAGCACCAGCGCCGCCAACGGGTCGCCGGCGCCGGAGAATCGCAGCTCGTCCAGCCGGAACAGCGCCAGGTCCGCGGCCGCTCCTGGCGCGATGCGGCCCAGCTCCGGACGGCCGAGGCAGGCGGCGGACCCCTCCGTCGCCCAGCGCAGCGCGTCGCGGTGGCTGACGGCGCCGATGCCGTTGGCGGCCCGCTGCACCAGGAAGGCGGCGCGCACCTCCTGCATCATGTTGGACCCGTCGTTGGAAGCGGAGCCGTCCACCCCCAGCCCAACCGCGACGCCCGCGCGCTCCAGCGCACAAACCCGGCAGGTGCCTGACGCCAGCACCTGGTTGGAGCAGGGACAGTGCGTCACGCCCACCCCCGCCGCCCCAAGCCGCGCCATGTCCGGCTCCGAGAAGTGGATGCCGTGCGCCAGCCAGGTGCCCGGGCGCAGCCAGCCGCACCGGTCCAGGTAGTCCAGCGGCGAGCAGCCGAACCGCGCCTGGCAGAACTCCGCCTCGTCCACCGTTTCCGCCAGGTGCGTGTGCAGCCGCACCCCGGTATGCGCCGCCAGTTCCGCGGTCCGCCGCATCAGCCCGGTGGTGACGGAGAAGGGCGAGCACGGCGCCAGCGCGATCTGCAGCATGGCGTGCGGGCGCGGGTCGTGGTGCCGGGCGATCAGCCGCTCGCTGTCGGCGAGGACCGTCTCGGCGTCCTGCACGACGCTTTCGGGCGGCAGTCCGCCATCGCGCACCGAAAGGTCCATCGAGCCGCGCGTCAGCACCGCGCGCATGCCCAGCCGGGCGGCTGCCGCGGCCTCGATGCCGATGGCATCCTCCAGCCCGGCGGGGAACACGTAATGGTGGTCGGTCGTGGTGGTGCAGCCGGACAGCAGCAACTCCGCCATCGCCACCGTCACCGCGGCGTCCAGGCCGTCCGGCGTCAGGCGTGCCCACAGCGGATACAGCGCCTGCAGCCAGGGGAACAGCGTGCGGTCCAGCGCCGCCGGGTAGGCACGGGTCAGCGTCTGGTAGAAGTGGTGATGCGTGTTGACCAGCCCGGGGATGACGACGTGCCGGCTGGCGTCGAACGACGCCGCGGGCTGGGACGGGGCGCCGCCGGCGGGAACCAGTTCCAGGATGCGCCCGTCCTTCACCACCACACCGCCCGGCGCGTCCGCCAGGATGGCCAGGGGGTTGCGAATCCAAAGCGGCTCGGTGGGGTCCGGCATGACGGGATGGCATAGCAATTGCAGACTTCCTGCAAGCCAATGTTGCGCCGCAATGATGAGGTGATGGATGGACTTCGTGCCGGCCTCCGATCACGTCTAAGCGGGCCATATCTAAACGGGTCACATCTACACGGGAGCATCCGATGCCTCTCATCAGCAACTCCTACGGCAAGGGCCGGGTCCGCGTGATGCGCGTGGACCGCGGCGGCGACCGGCACGAGGTTCGGGAACTGACGGTGCAGGCGATGCTGGAGGGCGGGTTCGCCGCCGCCTATACCGCGGGCGACAACGCGGCGGTGGTGGCGACGGACACCATCAAGAACATCGCCTACATCGTCGCGCGGGAGAACATCGGCGCCTGTGCGGAGGAGTATGCCGGCGAGCTCGCAGCCCGGCTCCTGGACCGCTACCCCCAGGTGGAGCGCGCGACGGTCCGCACGGCCGAGACGAAGTGGACCCGCGCCACCCTGGGCGGGGCGGAGCATCCCCACACCTTCACCCTGGACGCTAACGGCAAGCCCACCGTGGCGCTGACCGCCGGGCGGGACGGCGGGATGGAGGTCGTGTCGGGGATCGCAGGCTACACCTTCATGAAGTCCACGGAGTCCGGCTGGGTCGGCTACGTCATGGACGAATACACCACCCTGCCGGAAACCCGGGACCGCATTGCGGCGACCGCGATGGACGCGGCCTGGACCTGGCGGTCGCCGCCGGCCGAGTATCCCGCAGCGAATGCCCGCATCCTGTCCGTCATGCTGGAGGTGTTTGGCACCACTTACAGCCACGGCGTGCAGGACAGCTTGTATCGCATGGGAGAGGCGGCGCTGGCGGTGATGCCGGAGTTGGCGACGGTCAGCATGGCTTGTCCCAACAAGCACTATATCCCGTTCAACCTCGACCGGTTCGGCCTGTCTGGGGACAACATGGTCTTCGTCGCCACCGACGAGCCGCACGGGCAGATCGAGTGCACGGTGGGCCGGGCGGCGTAGCAGGTCCTGTCGCGTCCCGTTGCACCCGGCGAATTCTTGGTTTCCGCGGCTAAGCAAACCTCTGGAGGTTTGCGCACAGACGAAAAGCTAAGCAGGCTTGCGCGGACTGGCACGGTTGCAGGCCATCTGTGTGACAGGCCGCGCAAACCTGCTTAGTCGTGCCCGCCCTCCAACACAGGGGGCATGGTTGATTTGTCCCAGCGGGTGTTCTGTATGGCATCCAGTTAGGCTGCGAGAAGGATCACCCAGATGGACCTGCCCCCGTCGAACCCCCAGCTTGAGCCTGGCCCAATCCCGGCCGAGCCGCTGACCCGGCGCAAGG
>CAXTDP010000618.1:0-3873 GCA_964242295.1 uncultured Acetobacteraceae bacterium
CGAGGCCCAGGTGGCCGTGCCGCCGTTTGCCGACATCCGGCGGCGGCAGGCGGCTGCCCAGGTCGGCAACCGATACGAACTGCGTCGGCGACAGGGTGCGCAGGCCCAGGTGCTTGCCGGACAGCTCCGCCAGCCGATCCGGTTCGTTCAGCAGCGCCCATTCCGCCCGCATCACGCCGATGCGCTCCCGCGTGGCGTCGGTCTGCTTCAGGACGGCCATGATCTGCCGGTCCAGCATCACCGCGCGATGCTTAGTTTGATACAGGAACAGGCCGGATGCTCCGGCGGCCAACATGCAGATGGCGGTGACGGGTCGTATCATGCCGGGGTAGCCTCTTGCTGGCGGGTGCTGCGATGGCGGGCGAGCGCACGCAGGCGGGCGCTGCGTGCGCGTGGGTTGGCGTGGGCCTCGGCCGCGGTGGGCCGTTGCGCCTTGGGCGTGAGCAGGGTGAAGTCCGGGGCGTCGCGCCGTTCCAGGCTGCGCGGATCGTGCCGGGACGGCGCCGGCGTGCGGCCGGCGGCGCCTTGCATGAAGCGCTTGACCAGGCGGTCCTCCAGCGAATGGAACGACACCACGACCAGCCGCCCGCCCGGCGCCAGCAGGCGCGCCGCCTGCTCCAGCGCCCGCTCGATCTCGCCCAGCTCGTCGTTCACCCGGATGCGGAGCGCCTGAAAGCTGCGGGTCGCCGGGTCAATGCCGCTGCGGTCCGGCGGAACGACGCCGCGAATGATGCCCGCAAGCTGCAGGGTCGTCGTGATCGGCTCGATCGCCCGGGCCGCCACGACTGCCTTGGCGATGCGCCGCGACAGCCGCTCCTCGCCGAACTGATACAGCGTGTCGGCAAGCTCGTTCTCACCGAGGCCGTTCACCAGGTCTGCAGCCGTCGGGCCGCGGTCGTCAGCACCCGCCGCCATGCGCATGTCGAGCGGGCCGTCGCCGCGGAATGAGAAACCGCGGGTGGGATCATCAATCTGGAACGACGATACGCCGAGGTCGAGCACGACGCCGTCCAGCGCCGACACGCCGCGGGCGGACAGCAGCGCCAGCATGTCGCCGAATCGGCCCTGCACCAGATGCAGCCGTCCCTGGTGCAGGGCGGCGAGCGCCGCGCCTCGGGCGATGGCGTCCGGGTCGCGGTCAATGGCCCATAGGGTGCAGGGCGCCGTGTCCAGGACGGCCGCGGCATAGCCGCCGCCGCCGAAGGTGCCGTCCAGCAGCGTTTCCCCGGCGCCAGGCGCCAGGTAGCGCAGCACCTCCGGCAGCATGACGGGAACGTGCCGCATCATGCGCTGCCCGCGGGCTTGGCGCCGGGCAGGGCGCTCGGCAGAGTGTAGTTGCTGTTTCGCGTCCGCTCCCGCGCCTCGGCCCGGCGCCGATCGGCCGCCGCCGGCTCCCAGATCTCGAAGATGCTGCCCTTGCCCATGAACACCACGGCATCGCGCAGCCCTGCATGGGTTTTCAGGTTCTCCGGCAGCACGATGCGGCCTTCCTTGTCGGCCTCCATCGGGCAGGCGTCGGAATACAGGCTGGTTGCGAGGTCGTCCTGCTCGTCGCTGAAGGTCTCCAACTGGTTAACCGACGCAGCTAGGGCGTAGAACGCTTGCGCCGGCCAGGCATCAATGCAGGGACGCTTGTGGGACGGACGCAGGACCAGCGCGGCCACGCCATCCTCGCCGCGCAGCGCCGTGCGGAACGGCGCTGGGATCGACACGCGGCCCTTCGCGTCGAGCCGGTTTTGATGCGTGCCCAGGAACTGGGTCATACCGCCGGCTCCCGCTGCACATGCACCACCCGTCCTGCTGCGGGCCGCCACCCCTGGGCGCACGTTCATGTGAACTCATGGGATAACATGGGCTATCATGGGCAAACATGGGCGTCAAAGGGAATAGGCGGGCGACGTCGGGCAATCCCGATGGAATCCTGTATAAAAAGAAGAACTTGACAGCAACAAGCAGCAACACTTCCTAACATTGCTAGCAACAGTACACTATACTCGGTTCGTTCCTGTGGGTAACTCAGTGGATAACGATAGGATAAACCGGGAAAACTGCCAGACGGCCTGTAAGCCGGGTTCTGTCCGGCCCCCTCCACCTTCATGGATGGGACCAGGACGGCCATTCCTCTGGGACGCGCATTGCTGCGTGCCTCACGCGACCAACCCGGGCAGCAGGGCGAGACCGCCCCTGCGTCACGAATGGGTCGCCCCGATTCGCTGCCGGCTGCCCCTATTCGGTCTTGCTCCCGGTGGGGTTTACCCTGCCGCCCCCGTCGCCGGGGGCGCGGTGCGCTCTTGCCGCACCGTTTCACCCTTGCCCGCGTCGCATGGTTGCCCATGGTGCAGCGGGCGGTTTGTTTTCTGTGGCACTGTCCCTGGGGTCGCCCCCGCCGGCCGTTAACCGGCACCGTGTTCCCGTGGAGCCCGGACTTTCCTCCACCCCAGCCGGGACGCTTGCGCGCCGCGTCAGGGGCAGCGGCCGTCCGGCCGTCTGGCAGCCCGGGGTTTGCGCGTGCAGCCCGGCGCCGTCAAGCGGTCACGGCGGCCAGCACGGCGCCAAGCCGGGCCAGCGTGGCCGTGTCCGCTTCTCCCGTCAGATGCTCCGGCAGCCAATGACGCTGGAACGCGCGCAGGGCCGTGGCAAGGTCCGTCGTGGCAAGGTCTGGCACCGGGTAGCCGATGGCTTCCAGCGCCGCCCGCGCATCCATAGCCGGCGTCCCGTCCGGGCCGGGCCACAGACCCACGCCGTTCCGGGCCAGGCCCCGCCAGTCGAACAGCTCGCCCGGGTCCTGCTTGCGGTCGGGCGCCACGTCGCTGTGGCCCACGACGTTGCGTGCCGGGATCGGATGGCGGGACAGGATGCCGAGGCACAAGTCGCAAACCGCCGCCATCTGCAGGGCGGGAAACGGACGGTAGCCCCACTCGTGCCCGGGATTGACGATCTCGATCCCGACGCAGCGGCCGTTCAGCGCCGCACGGCCACGCCAGTACGAGATCCCGGCATGGAACGCGCGGCGGTCCTCCGGCACCAGGCGCCACACCTGCCCGTCCTCCTCCACGACGTAGTGGGACGACACGGCGGCAGCCGGGTCGCGCAGCCGGTCCAGCGCGGCGGCAGCCGTGGGCATCCCGGTGTAGTGCAGGATCAGCATATCCACCGGGACGCCGGCCGGCCGGTCGTCCTGGTTGGGGCTGGGCAGGTCGCGTATCGCAGGCCCAGGCATCACAGGTGCCGCATCACAGGTGCCGCATCACAGCCGAGGCGTCACAGCCGGCGGTCCCGCTTGATGCGGTCCCAGGCGGCATTGATGCGCGCGACCTTGTTGCCGGCCGCGGCAACCTGCTCCGGAGCGGCGCCGCGTGCTGCCAGGCTGTCGGGGTGGTGATCCCGCATCAGGCGCAGCCAGCCCCGCCGCAGTTCGTCGTCCGTGGCCGCCGCCGTCATGCCGAGCACCGCATAAGGGTCGTCCTCCCCCGGCGCCACCCGGGCCGCGGCGCCGCGCGCCTGGTCCCAGGCCAGGGCATCGAGGCCGAACGCCGCATGGACCTCGCGCAGCATGTCGTGCTCCGCGCGTGTGAGCGGCTTGTCGGCGCGGGCGACGGCGAACAGGGCGGCGAGCACCCCTTCCAGCCTAGCGCGGTCGTCGGCAAAGCGCTCGCCAAGCACTTTCGCATAGGGCTGCCAGGCGTCCCCGCTGTCCCGCGCCTGGTCGAACAGGCGGCCGACCTCCCGCACCTGCTCCGGCGGGATGCGGAACTGCCGCTTGAAGGCGTCTATCTCCGACCGCACCACCGGGCCGTCGCACTTGGCCAGCTTGGCGGTCAGCACCACGACGGACATGGCGAACAGGTGCTCCCGCCCGCCGACCGCCGCCGC
>CAXTDP010000619.1:0-3869 GCA_964242295.1 uncultured Acetobacteraceae bacterium
CCGCGGCGACGCAGGTGCAGTTCTTTACCCTGGCGACGATGCGCTCATGACGCTCGGCGCCGGATTTGCGGACCCCGTGCTGGATGGCCAGGCATGTTTCCGCGCGGTGCTGGATGCCCTGGCGCATCCCGGCCGGATCGTCACCGCCGATGCGCCCGACCCGCCACCGCCGCTGGACCCGGCCACCGCGGCGGTGCTGCTGACGCTGGTGGATGCGGAAACGCCGCTGTGGCTGGACGATGCGGCAGCGCCTGCACGGGAGTGGATCGCCTTTCACTGCGCCGCACCCCTGGCGGCGCGCGGGGAAGCGGGGTTTGGGTTATCGCTGGGCGCCGTATCGCTGGCAGGGTTCGGCACCGGGACGGACGATGCGCCGGAGGATGGGGCGACCCTGATCCTGCAAGTCGCGGCATTGGGCCATGGTCTGCCGCTCCGCCTGTCTGGGCCGGGCCTCGCCGACCCCGCGGTCTTGCGGGTGAATGGCCTGGCGTCGGGCTTCGTCCAGGAATGGGCGGCGAACCATGCCATGTTCCCGCGCGGGGTGGACCTGATCCTGTGCGTCGGCAGCCGGATGGCCGCCCTGCCCCGCAGCGTGCGGATCGAGGAGGGATAAGGATGGCCTACGTCGCCGTGAAAGGTGGGGAGCGCGCCATTGACGCCGCCCATGCCTGGCTGGCCCATGACCGCCGCGGCGACTCGGCCGTGCCGCTGCTGGCGCCGGAGCAGATTGAGCAGCAGCTCGGCCGCGCCGTGGACCGGGTGATGGCCGAGGGATCGCTGCTGGACCGTGGCCTGGCGGCGCTTGCCATACGCCAGGCGCAGGGCGACCTGATCGAAGCCGCGTTCCTGCTGCGCGCCTACCGCACCACCCTGCCCCGCTTTGCCCACACCGAGCCGGTGGATACCGGCGCCATGCTGGTGACGCGGCGGGTGTCGGCGATCTTCAAGGACCTGCCGGGCGGCCAGGTGCTGGGGCCGACCTATGACTACACCCATCGCCTGCTGGACCCGGCTGAGACGCCGGCACCGGCGCTCCCGGCGGAGGCTGCCGCCGAACCGGCGCCGATGCCGCCCGCCTTCTCCATCCTGGGGCAGGAAGGGCTGGTCGAGCCGGACGCCGCCGCCGAGGCGCAGCCGTTCGACATCACGCGGGCGCCGCTGTCGTTCCCGGCGGGTCGGGATGCCCGGCTGCAGGCGCTGGCGCGGGGGGATGAGGGGTTCCTGCTGGCCCTGGGCTACTCGACCCAGCGCGGCTACGGCAACACGCATCCCTTCGTGGGCGAGCTGCGGGTTGGGGAGGCGTCGGTGTGCATCACCCCGCCGGAGCTTGGCTTCACCGTGGACATCGGCGACGCCGTGCTGACGGAGTGCCAGATGGTCAACCAGTTCCAGGGTTCGCGCACGGCGCCGCCGCAGTTCACCCGGGGCTACGGCCTGTGCTTCGGCCATGGCGAGCGGCGGGCGATGGGCATGGCGCTGGTGGACCGGGCGATGCGGGCGGCGGAACTGGGCGAGCATCCTTCGGCGCCGGCGCAGGACGTGGAGTTCGTGGTGTCCCACTGCGACAACGTGGAGGCCACGGGGTTCGTGGAGCACCTGAAGCTGCCGCACTACGTGGACTTCCAGAGCGAGCTTGAGACGATCCGGCGGATGCGGGCCGGGGCGCAGCAGGCGGCGGACGCTTCGCTGAAGGATGCCGCGGAATGAGGGCGGCTGCGGCCTTCTCCCTCTCCCTCCGGGAGAGGGTCGGGGTGAGGGAATGGCCCAGCAGCGCAATGCCGTGTCACCGTGACGACCAAGGGGCTACGCTGCCCGGTCGCCCCATCCCGTCAAGGCCAGGCACGGTGCTTGCGGTTCCCCTCACCCCGACCTTCTCCCGGAGGGAGAGGGAAAAGGCGGCATCCTGCCCATGACCTATAACTTCGCCTACCTCGACGAGCAGACCAAGCGGATGATCCGCCGGGCCATCCTGAAGGCCGTGGCGATCCCTGGGCACCAGGTTCCGTTCGGCAGCCGCGAGATGCCTCTGCCCTATGGTTGGGGCACCGGCGGCATCCAGGTCACGGCCGCCGTCCTCGGCCCGCAGGACGTGCTCAAGGTCATAGACCAGGGCGCCGACGACACCACCAACGCCGTCAGCATCCGGCGCTTCTTCGCCCGCACCGCCGGCGTCCGCACCACGACGCACACGTCGGAGGCCACCCTCATCCAAACCCGGCACCGCATCCCCGAGACCCCGCTGCGCGAGGGCCAGATCCTGGTTTACCAGGTGCCGATGCCCGAGCCCCTGGCCAAGCTGGAACCCAGCCGTGCCGAAACCCGGCGGATGCACGGCCTGGCGGAGTACGGGTTGATGCACGTGAAGCTGTATGAGGACATCGCCCGGCTCGGCAGCGTCAGCACCAGCTACGACTTCCCGGTGATGGTCGGCGGGCGCTACCTCATGTCGCCGTCCCCCATCCCCGCCTTCGACAACCCGAAGCTGGACGGGATGGCGGCGCTGCAACTGTTCGGCGCCGGACGGGAGAAGCGCATCTACGCCATCCCGCCCTATACCGAGGTGCGGTCCTTGGACTTCGACGACCACCCGTTCCGCCCCACCCGGGCGCCGGGCACCTGCGCCCTGTGCGGCAGCGGCGAAAGCTACTTGGATGAGGTCGTCACCGACGACCAAGGCGGGCGGATGTTCGTGTGCTCCGACACGGATTATTGCAGCGGGCGCACCACCCTACAGGAAGCCGCGGAGTGATGCCCCGGCAGCCCCGCGTTGCACGCCGCGGGCGCACGCGGGCCGACTACATGGCGCAACGGGACGCTTCCTGTTCCCTCTCCCTCCGGAAGAGGGCCGGGGTGAGGCAAAGGCCGCCAGAATCGAGCTTGGCCCACCTTGGACTGGGCGCCAGGTGGGCTGGGTTGGTGCTTGCGGCTTCCCTCACCCCAATCCTCTCCCGGAGAGAGAGGGAGCCAAGCACCGCCCAGCCCCGCGAGGCCCAGCATGGATGACGCCCTACTATCCGCCCGCGGCCTGGCGCTCCGGTTCGGCGGCATCACCGCCCTCCAGAACGTGAGCGCCGACCTATGGCCCGGCGAGGTCCTGGCAGTCGTCGGCGAATCCGGCTCCGGCAAGACCACCCTATTGAATGTCCTATCCGGGCGCCTGGCCCCGGATGCAGGCTCCGTCTGGTATCGCGATCCCGCCGGCGCGCTGCACGACTTGCAGGCGATGCCGGCGCCCCGGCTGCGGGCGCTGCACCGGTCGGATTGGGGATACGTCCACCAGGACCCGCGCAGCGCCCTGCGGATGCGGGTCTCCGCCGGCGGCAACGTCGGTGAGCGGCTGATGGCCCAGGGCGTCCGCCATTACGGCGGTATCCGCGACACCGCGGCCGACTGGCTGCGCCAGGTCGAGATTGACCCGGCGCGCATGGATGACATGCCGCACACCTTCTCGGGCGGGATGCTGCAGCGCCTGCAGATCGCCCGCACGCTGGTGACGCATCCCCGCCTGGTGTTCATGGACGAGCCGACCGGCGGCCTGGACGTGTCGGTGCAGGCGCGGCTGCTGGACCTGATCCGCGGCCTGGTGGCGCGGCTGGGCATCGCCGTGGTGCTGGTGACGCACGACATCGCCGTGGCGCGTCTGCTGGCCGGGCGCATCCTGGTGATGCAGGGCGGGCGCGTGGTGGAGGCCGGGCTGACGGACCAGGTGCTGGACGACCCGCAGCATCCCTACACGCAACTGCTGGTCAGCTCGGTGCTGCAGGCGTGAGCGCCGGGTTGACGCAGGCGGCAAGCAACGTCCTGCTCCCTCTCCCTCTCCCTCTCCTTCCGGGAGAGGGGCGGGGTGAGGGAAGCCACCAGAACAGCGG
>CAXTDP010000620.1:0-3863 GCA_964242295.1 uncultured Acetobacteraceae bacterium
TGGCGGGGTCGGGAGCCGCCTGCGGCTGCAGGCGGATCGGTTCAGCCGCTGCGAACGCCTGGGCCGGCGCGGCCTCACGCTGCGGGCTGAGGCGTATCGGTCCACCCGGCACATATCCGTTGCTCGCCGCCTGCACCGGCTCGGCCGACGCCGGGCTGAGCACGGCGGCGACCGCCGCCGAGTATGCCGGGACCGAAGCACGTATGGGCGCCGACACGCTGGCATAGCGCGGGCCGTCCGGGATCGCGAGCGGCACGGCATTCATCGCATACTGCTCACCCGGAGACGGGCGGTTCGGCGAGTCGCCGCCCAGCCTCGGCCCGATGCTGGCGACATAGCGGCGCGTTTCCACCGGCAGGATGCGGCTGCGGGTCAGGTAATCGTCCAGGCGTCCCGGACCCGCGTTGTAGGCCGCCAGGAACCCCGGCGAGCCATAGATGTCATACATCTCCCGGATGTAGGCGGTGCCGGCCAGGATGTTGTTGTGCGGGTCGTAAGGATCGTCGCCCAACTCGGAATACCGGGCGCGCAGCTCGTCGTAGGTGCCGGGCATCACCTGCATCAGGCCCATGGCGCCTGCGCCCGACGTGACCAGGGTGCCGCTGCGGCCATACATGCGGCCGCCCGATTCTTGGCGCATCACCTCACGTATCCAACGCTCCGGCACGTCATACTTCGTGGAAGCCTCGCTGATGTAGGGACCCCAGGGATCTTCCGCAGAACCCGGCGGCGTGTAGGTGCGGCCGGCGCGGCTGAGGTAGGACCGGCTTTCCTGCTGCGAACTGTATTGCGGCGTGGAAGCGCAGGCGGACAGCAGGGCAACTGCGGTCATGCTGCCGATCACTCGAAACTGGGAGGAGGTGGGACGCATGAGGCAGTCTCCGTCGTGGCACAACCACAGGGCAGCCGTAGGGCACGACGGCACAGGGCTGTCGCACGGTTTCAACGGCTTGCATGCCGTTGCTCAAGCGGGTGTGATGAAACCCGCCGCATCCGCGTTAACCTAGCCTACGTGCGATGGCAAGACTTCGTGCAACGCATGGCAACTTCCGTTTGGCGCCGTGGCGTCGCTGCCGCACACATCGGCGGCACGTCGCGGTTGCCGGCGGGCAGGCGATCCGGTAACGGGCCGCGCAGAATGAACGTATCCCTGCCCCTCCCCGTCCCAGCGGCGCCGGCCGACCTGGTGCTGCAATCGGACCCGTCCCACGCGGCGCGGCAGCGGCTGGCGCTGCTGGACGTGGGCGCCGGGCTGCGGCTGTGGCGGCTGGCGGTCACGCTCGGATGGTTCGACATCCGGCTGCGCTACCGCGGATCGGTGCTGGGTCCGTTCTGGCTGACGCTGTCCACTGGCGTCATGGTGGCGGCACTGGGGGTGCTGTATTCCACCCTGTTCAAGATGGACCTGCACGACTACCTGCCGTTCCTGGCGCTGTCGCTGGTGCTATGGGGCTTCCTGTCCTCGCTGGTGACGGAGGCCTGCACCTGCTTCCAGCAGGCGGAGGGCATGATCCGCTCGGTCCGGCTGCCGTTTACCCTGTATGCCCTGCGGGTGATCGTGCGGAACGTGCTGGTGCTGGGGCACAACGTCGTCGTGATCCTGCTGGTTTACGCCATCTTCGACGTGTGGCCCGGCGCCGCCGCGGCAGCCGTCGTGCCGGGGCTGGCATTGTGGCTGCTGGACGGGTTGGCCTGCTGCGTGCTGCTGGGCGCGTTCTGCGCGCGGTTCCGCGACATCCCGCCCATCGTCGGCAGCGTGATGCAGATCGCCTTCTTCGTCAGCCCGATCATCTGGCGGCCGGAGATGCTGAAAGGGTCCAGTGCCGCCTGGCTGCCGTGGAACCCGTTCTACACCTTGCTGGAGATCGTGCGCGCGCCGCTGCTGGGCCACCTGGCGGAGTGGCACGTTTGGGCGTCGGCGCTGGGGTTCAGCGCCCTGCTGTGCGGGGTGGCGTGGCTGGGGTTCGCGCGGGTCCGCTCGCGCCTGGCGTTCTGGGTGTAGCGCGCATGGCACTGGTCCGCATCGAGGGCGTGCACGTCAGCTTCCCGATCTACCATGCGAACAGCCGCAGCCTGAAGCGCACGGTGTTCGCCGCCGCATCCGGGCGCCTGCAGGAGGATGCCAAGCACCGGGTGGTGGTGCAGGCGCTGCGCGACGTGTCGTTCACTCTGCGCTCCGGCGACCGCCTGGGCCTGGTCGGCGGCAACGGCGCGGGCAAGACGACGCTGCTGCGGACGCTGGCCGGCATCTACGAGCCGGTGGTGGGGCGCGTCCATGTGTCCGGCAGCATCGGGGCGCTGCTGGACCCGAACCTTGGCATGAACCCGGAGCTGACGGGACGGGAGAACATCGCGCTGCGCGGCCTGTATAACGGCATGTCGCGCCCGGCGATCCGGCGGCTGGAGGAGGACGTGCAGGAGTTCGCCGAGCTGGCCGAGTTCCTGGACCTGCCGGTGCGGTTCTATAGCAGCGGCATGGTGGTCCGGCTGGGCTTCGCGCTGGCCACCGCCATCCGTCCGGAGGTGCTGCTGATGGACGAATGGTTCCTGGCCGGCGATGCCGCGTTCATGGACAAGGCGCGGGAGCGGCTGGAGGACATGGTGCGCGGTGCGGACATCCTGGTGCTGTCGTCGCACGCGGCGAACGTCATCGAGGACTGGAGCACGCGGGTGATGTGGCTGGACCAGGGGCGGATCGTGGCGGATGGGGCGTCAGCAGAGGTGATGCGCCAGTATCTCGGAACGCCGGCGGCGGCGTAGCGGCGGTGGCTCGGGGGGGCCAGTGGGTTTGCCGCCTCGCCCGGTGCTACCGGATGCCGTGGAGCGCCGGGCCATCATCGCGGCGTGCGAGGCGCTGATCCAGGATGTGCTCAGGCCTGCCCACGTGCCAGCGGAGATCACTCCGACTGCGTTCAACTACCTGGTTGACATCACCGGTGCTTGTGCCGGCGGACGCTACCGCTTCATGCGGCACTACCGGTCGGGGTTCGAAGACAACTTGGGGCAGGAGTTCGACGCCCACTTTGCACGGATTGACCGCATGGGGCGGGACAGCTTCGACGTCCACTGGATGCGTCACACCGGTCAGTGGTGGCCGCTGCACCGAGGGCTGACGCTGGTGGGTGCATTGCAGGCAGTCGCGACGGACGGCGTATTCCAGCCCTGGCAAGGCGGGTGCCCTCCGAACCTGAACACGCTAGACCACGTTGCTGGCGGCATCGGCAGCACCCTCTGCGAACCGGGTGGCCTCATAGCGCAAGAGCTGAGGGATGAGCGAGTTCCAGTACTACGAATTCCAGGCGGTTGATCGTCCGCTCACGGGCACCGACCGCAAGTATCTGCGCTCGCTATCCTCGCGGGCGGTGATCACGTCCAGGAGCCTAACCAACACTTACCAGTGGGGCGACTTCAAGGGCGATCCGGTCAAACTGATGGAGCGCTGCTTCGACCTGCACCTGTACTGGGCCAACTGGGGCACCCACCGCCTGATGATCCACCTGCCGGCCCGGTTGCTGGACCGAGCATTGCTGGACCGCTGCACCGGCGAGGATGGCGCAGCCAGGCTGCACGAGGCCGGCGCGAACGTCGTGCTCGACATCCAGAGCAACAATGACGAGGGCGGGGGCAATGACGAGTGGGACGAGGACTGGTATGAGGACGGCGCCGTCCTGCAAACCCTGGCGCCGCTGCGTGATGCGCTGCTGGGCGGCGACATGCGGCTGTATTACCTGGTTTGGCTGCTGGGCGTGAGCATCGGCACGTTCGAGGCAGAAGACCCGGAGCCGCTGCTGGGGTTGGGGCCGCTGGACGATGCGGCATTGGCGTTCGGCCGGTTCTTCGAGGTTGACGCCGACCTGATGCAG
>CAXTDP010000621.1:0-3850 GCA_964242295.1 uncultured Acetobacteraceae bacterium
ACCGCGGCCTGCCGAACTACGCCCGCTCCGGCCCGGCCAGCGACGCCTTCGCGCAGCGCTCCGCCGAGGGCGCCGTCAAGCTGGTCGCGGCCCGGATGGGCAAGGCGCCTGCGGACCTGAAGGTCTGGATCGAGCACGAGGACTCCGCCTTCGGCACTTCCATCGCCACCGAGCAGCAGCGGCTGCTGAGGGAGGCCGGGGTCACCCATGTCGGGGTCGGCGCCCACAGCGCACGGGCGGTGGACCTGTCGGACTCCATTCTGCGCGCCCGAAACTTCGGCCCGGACCTGTGGCTCAGCACCGCCTATGTCGCCGACCACAACCTGCTGCTCCGCACCGCGCGCGAGCAGGCGTTCAAACCCGGCGCAATGATGCTGGTCGGCACCGGCGACACCTTCGAAACCCTGGACGCCGTCGGCAAGGACGCGCTGGAGGGTGTGCTGCTCGTGTCCTACCCGCGCGCCGACGTGGGCGAGGCGTATGCGCCCGGCGCCGCCAAGTTCCTCGCGGCCTACCGCGCCAAGTATAACCGCGACCCCATCGCGCCCCAGGCCATGAGCGCCTATGTCGGCATGCGCGCGCTGCTGGACTGCATCGCCGCCGCCGGGACCACCGAGTACGAGGGCGTGATCGCCGCCGCCGCCAAGATGGACAAGCCGTTCGGCACCTACGAGACGGGCTACGGCCTCAAGTTCGACAGGACCATGCAGAACATCCGCGCGCTGCCGCTGATCGCGCAATGGCAGGAGGGCCGGGTGGTGGCGGTCTATCCGGCCGAGGCCGCGACGCCGGGCGTGCAGATGGCCAGCCTGGCGCGCAAGTAGCGCGGGTTCGCGGGGACGCCTCGGAGGACGCCCGTGTCGGACCTGCTGAACATCGTCGCCATCGGCGTGCTGCTGGGCGGCATCTATGCGCTGGTCAGCGTCGGGCTGAACCTGATCTTCGGCGTGATCCGCGTCGTGAACTTCGCGCAGGGCGAGTTCGTGATGCTGGGCATGTATGGCACCTTCGCGGCCTACTCCACGCTCGGCATTGACCCCTACCTGGCGGTGGTGCTGGTCGTGCCGGCGCTGTTCGTGCTGGGCGCCGCGGTGCAGCGGGTGCTGCTGGCGCCGCTGCGGGCGGAGCCGACCATGCAGATTTTCGCCACCTTCGGGCTGCTGCTGCTACTGCAGAACCTGGTGCTCGCGGCGACGCGCGGCACGGCATACAGCGTCGGCTCGCCGCTCGCGCAGATCAGCGTGGCCGTCGGTCCCGTGCAGATCGGGCTGTCGAGGTTGATCGTGCTGGCGGCGGCGACAGTCGTTGCGTTGGGGCTGGGCGCGTTCCTGCAGCGGACGATGCTGGGCCGGGCCATACGCGCCGTGGCGCAGGACCGGCAGGCGGCGATCCTGATGGGCGTGAACGCCGAGCGGATCTACATGATCACCTTCGGCGCCGGCGCCGCGCTGGCCGGGCTGGCCGGGTGCCTGCTGACGCCGATCTACACCCTGTCGCCGCAGATCGGCACCAACTTTATCCTGCCCGCCTTTGCCGTCGTCGTGCTGGGCGGCCTGGGCAGCGTGCTGGGCGCTTACGTCGGCGGCTTCATCGTCGGCATGACGGAGGCGCTGGCCGGCTACTACCTCGATCCCGCGCTCAAGAACGCCGTGCTGTTCGCCGTCTTCATCCTGGTGCTGGTCGTCCGCCCGTCCGGCCTGTTCGGGCAGCCCGGGGCGGAGCAGGTCGGGCTGCGCGGACATGCCTGACATCGCCCTGCCCGGCATACGGGCCGCACACCCGGCCGCGCCGCCCGAGGTGCGTACTTTCCTACGCGACCTGCCGGTGCTGCTGCTGGTGTTGGGGCTGATGGCCCTGCTGGTGTGGCTGGCGTCGGCGGACCCGTTCACCCTCAACATGCTGGCCACGACCTTCCTGTTCGCCGGGCTGGCGACGGCGTGGAACATCATCGGCGGCATCGGCGGGCAGTTCTCCCTGGGGCACAGCGTGTTCTTCGCGGTAGGCGCCTACACGACGGCCAACCTGTACCTGCGCGCGGGCGTGTCCCCCTGGATCGGGCTGCTGCCCGGCGCGGCGCTGTCGGCAGCCGCCGCGGCGCTGGTATCCTGGCCGGTGTTCCGGCTGCGCGGGCCGTTCTTCGCCATCGCCACGATGGCCCTGACGGAGGTGGCGCTGGCGCTCGCCAACTACGCCCAGTCCATCACCGGCGGCACGCGCGGCCTGTCCGTCCCGTTCCGGCTGGGCCTGGCCAACATGATCTTCCGCGACCGGTTGAGCTACGCGCTGCTGATGGGCGGCTTCGCGGCGTTGTGCCTGCTGGTGGCCCTCGCCGTCACGCGCTCCCGGTTGGGCTACCAGCTCAAGGCGGTGCGGGACAACGAGGCGGCCGCCGGGGCGTCGGGGATCAACGCGCTGCGGACCAAGCTGGCCGGCATGGCGATCAGTGCCGCGCTGACGGGCGTGGGCGGCGGGCTGTTCCTGATGTCCACCCGCGTCGCGGACCCGGCGACGCTGCTGTCGCTGTTCGACTTCGGGGTGAAGTTCGCGCTGATTGCGCTGATCGGCGGCCTGGGCACCGTTTACGGCCCGCTGCTGGGCGCGCTGCTGGTGGTGCCGCTGGAGGGCTGGCTGCGGGCGGAGTTCGGCGGGTTGGCGCCGGGTGCGAATGTGATCGTGCTCAGCGCCGTGCTGATCCTGGCGTCGCTGTTCCTCAAGCGCGGCATCGTCGGCGCGTGGCAGGCCGGCTTGGGCCGGTGGCGCCGGTGAGCGCCGGAGCGAGGACTGGCGCTTTGGAGACTGGCGCATTGAAGGATGGCGCATTGAAGGATGGCGTTGCGAAGATTGGCGCTGCGAAGACTGGCGCTTTGGAAACCAATGCATTGGAGACGGGCGCGCTGAGAACCGGTGGGTCGGAAACCGGCACGTCGAAGCGGGGCGCGCTGCAGGTCCAGGGGGTGACCAAGCGGTTCGGCGGGCTGCTCGCCGTGGATGGCATCAGCTTCGACGTGCAGCCAGGGGAGTTGGTCAGCATCATCGGGCCGAACGGCGCCGGCAAGACGACGCTGTTCAACCTATTGACCGGGCAGCTCGCCCCCAGCGCCGGCCGGGTGCTGCTGGACGGGCAGGACGTGAGCCGCCTGCCGCCGGACCGCCGGGCCAGGGCGGGCTTCGGGCGGACGTTCCAGATCTCGCAGACGCTGGTGTCGCTGACCACGCTGGAGAATGCGATGGTGGGCGCCTTCCTGCACCACCGCGGCGTAGCGGCGGCGGCACGGCACGCCCGGGCGATGCTGGACCTGGTGGGGCTGGGCCACCGCGCCGGAGTGCAGGCCGGGGTGCTGACCCTCAGCGAGCGGCGGCGGCTGGAAGTGGCGCGCGCCCTGGCGATGGATCCGCAGGTGATGCTGCTGGACGAGGTGATGGCCGGGCTGAACCCAACCGAGATCCAGGAAGTCGCGGCGCTGGTGCAGCGGCTGAATGCGGAGGGCCAGACCTTCCTGGTGATCGAGCACAACCTGAAGGTGGTGCGCCAGTTCTCTCACCGGGTCATCGTGCTGGACCGCGGCGCGATGCTGGCGCAGGGCACGGCGGAGCAGGTGCTGGGCGACCCGCGGGTGATCGAGGCTTATGTGGGCAAGGGGCGGCGAACGTGACCCCACTGCTGGAACTCCAATCCATCACCGCCGGCTACGGCGACGCGACGGTGCTGTGGGACGTGTCCATCGCCGTCCACCCCGGCGAGGTCGTCGCCATCGTCGGCGCCAACGGCGCGGGCAAGTCCACGCTGCTGTCCTGCGTCGCCGGGCTGGTGCGGCCCGGCGCCGGGCGCATCCGGTTCCGCGGCGCCGAC
>CAXTDP010000622.1:0-3846 GCA_964242295.1 uncultured Acetobacteraceae bacterium
GCGGCATCCCACGCCCCAGCCCACTCGGACGCAGCTCGCTCCGACGGCGCCCGCACCGATGCGCCTGCGGCTGCGCCGGCCGCCCCGGTCTCGTCCGTGCCGCCCGTACCGACGGAACCCCCGGTCAGCGAAAGCGAGCGTGCCCTGCTGCTGGACCTGCGCGCCCGGCGCGGCCAGATCGAGGCGCGGGAGCAGGCCCTGGCCATACGCGACGCCGTTGCGGCCGCCGCCGAGAAGCGGATCGGCGAGCGTGTCGAGCAGTTGCAGGCGCTGCAAGCCAAGCTGGAGGCGATGGAGGCTGCCCGGCGCGAGCGGGATGATGCGAACTGGCGCGGCCTGGTCAAGACGTATGAGGTCATGCGTCCGCGCGACGCCGCCGCCATCTTGAACGAGCTGGAGATGCCGGTGCTGCTGCAGGTGCTGGACCGTATGAAGGAGGCCAAGACCGCGGCGCTGCTGGCCGCCATGCTGCCCGACCGCGCCCGGGCCGCAACCTTGCAGTTGGCGGCGATGCGGAGCCGCTCGGTTGCGCCGCCCGTGCTGCCGGACGCCGTGCCGCCTCCTGCTGTGCCGCGCCCTGCTGCTCCGCTCCATGCTGCTCCGCCTGGCGCCGCAGCCGGCACGCCGGCCGCAGCGGGAGCAGCGGGATGACCGCCGTGCAGCGTCGGGCCGCCATCCTTGCTTCCATCATGGCAGCAGCGGCCTCTTCTGCCTTCGCCGGTGATGCCGGCGTGGTGCAAACGGTCAACCACCTCGGGTTTAGCCGTCTGGTGTTCGAGTTCGCTGGACCGACCGAGTACAATCTCGCGGTGGACGGTGACCGGGTGATCGTTGTGTTCGAGGGGGCGCCCGTCATTACCAGCCCCGGCGTCTTGCCGCGCAACGTGCGCGGCATCCAGGGCGGGCAGGGGGCGGCAACCCTGCTGCTCAGCCCAGGCGCCCGGGCGCGGCCGATGGTGATTGGCAACCGGGTGGTCATTGACGTGCTGGATCCGCCGCGGGGGCAGCGTGGGCCGGCTGGCCGGACAACGCCGTTCCGTTCGGCGCCTGCCGTGCCGGCGGCAATCTCGCCGAATGCCGCGCCAGCCGTGCCGGTGCAACAGGAGGCGCTGCCGGCCGCCTCGGTCAAGACCGCATCGGGACCACAGGCTGAGCCGGCGCCCACGCTCCCTGCCCCGAAGACGGAGGCGGTTCCGGAGCCGCCGGACGCCAAGCCCGGGCGCAGCTCTCCCGCGCCCGGCGGGGATGCCGGCCTTCCTGTCGGTGCGGCTGTAGAGGGTGTCGCCGCCCAAGCGGTATCGCCGCAAGCGCCGGTGCCATCCAAGCCGGCGCCGCCGAAGCCAGAGACGTCCATGCTCGCGTCCGTGGTGGTGCTTGCCGAACCCGGCACCGGTGCTGCGGCCCTGCGGCGTGGCGACAGCGTTTTGATCGTGTTCGATGGCCCAGCCGAGGTGGACGAGGCGCGGCTGCGCCGCCTGCCCGGATTCGCCGACGCAACGGTGCAGCACGGTCCCGTGGCGACGACGCTGCAGGTCCCGCTGGCATCCGGCTCCGTCGCCCTGATGCGGGAAGCGCCGAGATGGCGCATCGTCCCGTCGCCATCGCAGCGTAAGGCAGGCGACGTCCAGGCAGTTGGGGCAGTCGTGCCGGAGCAGGCCGGCGACGACGTCGTGTTCAAGCTGGCGCAGCCGGGCCGTGTGGTCGCAGTTGCCGATCCGGCCACCGGCGGCGGCCTGCTGGTCGGCACCGTCAACCCGACGGCCGGTGCTGCCGACGGCTTGCCGGCCGGCGCCAATGTCCCGGGCGCGACCATCCTGCCGACCTGGGCCGGCGTTGCCGTCGAGCCATTTTCCGATGACTTGGTGCTGCGTGCCGCGCCGGGCAGGTTTGTGCTGTCAGCATCGGGCGCGGCAGCGGTTGCGCCCGTCCCGCTGGCCGCCCTGACCCGGCGGTTCGACTTCCCCAACCAGCCCGTGCCGGCGCTGATGCAGCGCCTCCGTGCTGCGACGGTGGCGGCCGCGGCCGCGGCACCGCGTGCGCGCACGCCGGGTCGTGTCGCTGCTGCACAGGCCATGCTGGCGCTGGGCCTTGGGGCGGAGGCGCAGTCGGTGCTGTCCCTGGTCGCCGCCGACGATCCTGCGCCGCCTCCGGACGTGGCGGCGTTGTCCGCAATCGCCGGGCTGCTGGCCGGGCGCGTGACCGCCGCTGGAGGTCTGGACGCCGCCGCTTTGGACGGCTCGGACGAGATCGCGTTGTGGCGGGGCGTGCGCGATGCGATGCTGGGCCGCACGGAGGCAGCCGCGCGGGTCCTACCGGGGCTGATGCCGCTGGCGCTTGCCTACCCGGCGCCGTTGCGGGACCGGGTGCTGCCGATCGTCGCGGAAACGGCGGTGCTGGCCGACCATCCCGCTGCGGCGTCCTTGCCCGACCTGCCGCATCTCGGCTTTGCCCGCGCGCTGCAAATGGAGCGGCGCGGGCAGGCGGATCAGGCGCTTGCGGCGTATGACGCCCTCGCGGCCGGACAGGACCAGCTTGACCAAGTGCGCGCCGGCGTGGCTGCGGTGGAACTGCGTCTGGCGTCGGGCCGGATGGATGCCGCCCAGGCTGCGGCGGCGATGACGCGGCTGGTTGCAACCTGGCGCGGCGATACGCGGGAAGCGGTAACCCGGATGCGTGTGGCGGAGCTGCTCGGCAAAGCCGGCAACTGGCGCCCCGCGCTTGACCTGCTGCACGAAACCGAAGCGTTGTTCCCGGATGCCCAAGCGGCCATACGGGCGCGCATGGCGGCGGTGTTCAATGGCTTCCTGGCTGGGGCCGACGTGGTGGCGCCGCTGGACGTCATCACGCTTGTCGCCGACTATGCCGACTGCATCCCGCCCGGCGCGGACCTGGCTGGGCTGTTGACGGACAAGCTGCTGGACTTGGACCTGCCGGCCCGTGCCCGCGCGGTTTTGGAGCCGCGTGTCGCGGCTGCACCGCCGGGTCCCGTGCGGTCCGGGCTGGGCTACCGGCTGGCGGCGTTGCAGTTGGAGGCCGGGGAGGCCGAGGCGGCGGGACGGACGCTCGCCACGACCGAGCTGGCCGGATTGCCTGAACGGCTGGTGGGTGAGCGTCTGATGCTGGGCGCCCGCGTCAAGGCGGCGCGCGGCGATCCGTCCGGCGCTGCGGCACTCCTGACCACGGCGGGAACGGCGGCGGCGGACGAGCTGCGTGCCAGGGTTTTGGAGCAGGCAGGTGATTGGCGCGGCGCCCTGGCAGCGCTCGACAGCCTTTCGGGCCGGGTGCTGCCGCCGGATGGCCCGGTGCCGGAGGGCCAGGCCGACCTGGTGCTCCGCCAGGCCAGTGCCGCGGTCCAGCTTGGCGACGCCGGCGTGCTGCGTGCGCTGAACGGACGTTATGCTGCACGCTTGTCCGGCGCGCGCGGACCTGTTCCGTCTGCTGACCGCGTCTCCGGTCGGCGGGATCAGCGACCTGCCGCGTGCAGGCCGGGAGATCGCCCTGGCACGCGCTGCGTCTAGCCCGCTCCGTTGATTTCTGTTCCATTACTAAAATGATTGGCGGCTCCCTATTCCGTGCACGGCTTGCAGCCCCAAATTCACTTGCGTTGCTGTGCCCTTAGCCTTAGATCGTCGGCTCTTGGCCCAAGGGTGCAATCTTGCACAACAGGCCGTCTACTGGTTTGGGGGTACGTGATGAACGCACTTGCTCAACTGGGGATGGTCTCGGAACTTCCGAGCGAAAACCAGACGATTGCAAGCTTTCGGTCCTTTGAGGGCGAGGACAGAAAAGACTATTTTGTGGAGCGGGACGGCATGAAGTTTGCCGGCACCCATCTCCTGGTTGATC
>CAXTDP010000623.1:0-3614 GCA_964242295.1 uncultured Acetobacteraceae bacterium
GCGGCTTCGCCATCAACGAGATGCTGCGCCGCTACGAGGCCAAGCTGGACAGCAGCTACGACTTCCGCAGCCTCGTCGTGCCCGTGGGCAGAGGCCAGACCCTGATGCGGCCTCCCATCGTCACCGAGGCGCAGATGGCGTTCGCCCTGGGCGACGGCGGCCAGACCGCCCGGGAAACCGGCCGCATCTACCAGATCACCCGGCAGGCGCAGCTGTCCTCCGCCCCGCCCAACTGGCGCACCTACCTCGTGCGCTCCTGGGTCAACCCGACGCCGCCGCCCGACGACCTACGCCCGCGCACCTCGGAGGAGGCGCAATACTGGAACAAGTGGGTGGCCGAGGGCTGGGCGCGCGGCGAGCGCCAGGCGGTGGAGATCTACCAGTCCGACCTGTCCCGCCTGGAGGCAGACCTGATCGGCATGGCCCGCTACCGCGTGCTGCTGCGCGCCCACCTGGTGGCGCAGCCCCGCGTGGTGTTCGCCCGCCGGGCGGTCGAGGGCGGCCGGGACAGGATGCGGGTGGACGACACCCAGATCGAGATACGCGCCCAGCCCGGCCTGAACCCGAACCGCCGCAGCTGGCGCGGCATGGGCGACCTGCCCTCCGACATCCCTGCCGGCAGGCCCGCCCCCATGAGGCTCAACCCATGAACAACGTCACCCGCCTGCCCCTCCCCGCGCCTAGCGACGGCTTCTGGTCTGGCGAAGCAGCTCCGTTCTCCCGCGACACGCTGGACAGCCTGTTCGAGTGGGCGTTCCGGCTTGGCGCGTCCGACATCCGCATCGAGACCCACAAGCCGGTGTTCGTGCAGTTGCACGGCCGCATGCGCCAGGTCACACGCCGCACCTTCACCGAGCGCGAGGTCGAGGAGGCGGTGAACCGCCTGTATGGCGCCGAGGGTGTGGCCCGCCTCAAGCGGGGCGAGGACTTCGACGTGAGCTACGAGGTGCAGCCGGACCGGCGCACCCGCTTCCGCTTCCGCGTCAACGCGACCGCCGTGCTGGCCCATGGCGACGACGGCGGCGCCGTGGTCGCCCGCGCCCTGCCGGTCCGCTCCAGGCCGCTGTCCGAGCAGGACGTGAAGCCTGAGATCATCCAGGCGTGCATGCCGCGCACCGGGCTGGTGTTCATCGCCGGCGGCACCGGCAACGGCAAGAGCACGCTGCAGGCCGGCATCACCCGCGAACGGCTGGTGGACCCGGACAGCCACGCCGCCATCCTGGAATACTCCAGCCCCATCGAGTTCACCTTCGACGACGTCGAGGGCACGACGGCGACAATCAGCCAAAGCGAAATCCCGCGCCACCTGCCGAGTTTCGCGGCGGGCATCCGCAACGCCATGCGCCGGGCCGGCGACGTCATCATTATCGGCGAGTGCCGCGACGGCGAGACCATGGCAGCGGCGGCGCAGGCGGCGCTGACCGACCATGCCGTTTACTCCACCATCCATGCCGGCACCCTGTCCGAGACGGTGCAGCGCATCGTCAGCCTGTGCCCGCTGGAGGAGCGCGGAGCGCTGACCGTCGCGGTCGCGCAAACCCTGCGGCTGATCGTCAACCAGCGCCTGGTGCCGTCGCTGGACGGCACGCGCACCGCGCTGCGCGAGTTCCTGGTGTTCGACCGGCCGATGCGCCGCAAGCTGGCCGACACCAACCCCGACCGCTGGCCCGCCCTGGTCGAGGACATGCTGGCCGAGGGGCGCGGGCAATCGTTCGAGCACGCCATCCAGCGCGCCCTGGCGGAGGGCCGCATCGGCGAGGCGACCGCGGCCGACGTGAGAAAGGACCTGGGCGATGTGGCGTAACACGATGCCGCCGGTGCGGATCTGGGTGGCCGACGCGCGGGTGCTGATCCCGTGGTTCATCTTCCTCATGCACTGGAGCCGGGCGACGCTGTACTTCGCCGTGTTCTGCAGCCTGCTGTTCGCGGTGCCGGAGTGGTTCGGCCTGTCCTTCCCGGCGGCGCTTCGCATGCTGCGCCGGCTGGTCAACGGCCCGGTGCGCCCGGCCGTGCCGGTGTGGAAGCGCCGGAGGTTCGCATGACGGCCATGGCAGGCGAGGGGCAGCCCGACCTGGAGCAGGTCGGGCGCGTGCTGGAGGTGCTCATCGAGCGCTCCGGCCGGCAGGTGACGACGCTGGATCGCGCCACGGGCGTCATCGAGCCAATCTCGGCCGAGCTGGCGAGTGCGCCGTTCGGCCTGCTGCCGGTGTTCCTGGTGGCGGGCGACACGGTGTGGCGCGACGCCACGGGCAGCGGGCTGGGCGTCGAGCTGCGGGCGGACCCGCAGGCGCTGCTCGGGCACCAGGTGGTCCGCATTGGCGGCCCGTTCTCGAACGTCATGCTCAGCGTGATGGAGGCGATCGAGCGGGTAGCCACGCCGCGCGAGGTTCCGGCCCACCTGCTGCTGGAACAGTGGCAGGACACGACGGAGCGCCTGGCCCGTGATGCAGGGCCGGTGCCGGCAGCGGCGGCGACGCAGGTGCCGCGGACGACTTCGCCGGGGTCGCGCCGGTGACGCGGTGTTTCGGGCGGCTGGTAACCCTGCTGCTTGCCGGCCTAGTGGCCTCCATGCCGGCGGGAGCGTCGGAGTATCGCAACTCCCCGGTCCCGGTTGGGCTGGGGTCCAGCGCGGACGACGCCAAGCGCCTGATCCGCGGCTGCATCGAGGCGGCGGCGAACGCCCATGGCCTGCCGCCGACCGTGCTGGTGATCCTGTTGCGGGTGGAGGGCGGCCGGCTTGGGCGCGTGAGCGATAACACCAACGCCACCGTGGACATCGGTCCCATGCAGGTCAACGAGATCTGGCTGCGCAAGCTGGCGGCGCGCTGGGGCGCGTCCATCCCGGACACCTTCCTGGCACTGCGGGACAACTTCTGCGCCAACCTGGAGGGGGGCGCCTGGATCTTGCGCCAGGGCCTCGACGAGGCGCACGGCGACTTCTGGCAGGGCGTCGGCTACTACCACTCCCACGCGCCGGAGCATAAGGCCAACTACCTCCGCAAGGTGCTGCAGCAAGCCCTGCGGCTGGAAGCGCAAGCCGGACGCCCTGCCGTTGCTGCCCTGGCCGCTGCCACCCCGGCGGCTTCTTCCCCGGCTGCCCAAATCACCCTTGCGGCCAAGGATTGAGCCATGCAGCAGAACGTCCACTCCTCGTCGTCGGGAGGCGAGGACAAGCTGCTCGCCTTCGGGCTGATCCTGGCGGTGTTCGCCGGCGGCGGCTGGTATCTCTGGTACAAGTACCATGCGGGGATCGCTGCCGCGGTGATGGCGGCGCAGCACTGGCAGATGGTGCAGTTCAGCACCTTCACCGACAGCTACGCCGACCTGGACCGGCAGGTGCTGGCCACCGACCCGGCCGGCGTGCGCTTCGCCGCGCTGTTCCGGCTGTGCCGCAACGTCGGCAGCTTCCTCCGCTGGCCCGCCGTGGCCTTGACCGGCCTGCTCGCCCTGCTCTGCCTGGTCCGCGCCGCACCTGGGCAGTTCACCCGCAACCTCGACCTCGATGACCTCATGCGGACGCAGGCCAGGATGTTCCGCTCCGTCAAACCCTTCGTGGGGCGCGGCCTTGGCTTGGTGCCGGCCGCGGACGGCAAGCCCCGCCCCGCCGACCCGGC
>CAXTDP010000623.1:3624-3843 GCA_964242295.1 uncultured Acetobacteraceae bacterium
GCTCGAAGAACTGCTTGTTGCTCTCGATGTTGAGGCGACTGTTGAGGTCGATATAGATCCAGCGCACGCCGAGATAGAGCGGCGTTTCGCCGACCCGGCGCTGCACCTGCGGGAGTGGGTGGCCCGCCACGCCACCGCCCCGGATGGCCGCTTCAACTACGACGGCGGCCGGGCCGAGCTTGCGGTAGCGTGGGCACAACCGTTCCTGAGCCTTCCACG
>CAXTDP010000624.1:0-3842 GCA_964242295.1 uncultured Acetobacteraceae bacterium
GCACGTCCTCACGCAGCAATTCGAACGCGGCTTCGGCCTCCGGCGCGACCGGCCCCTGGTAGGCCAGGGCGATCCGTGCCCCCTGCCCCGGCGGCACCACCCAGTGCGCGCCGGCGATCACCGCGGCCGGGTCCAGCACCCGGTCGGGCTGCTGCAACTGCCGAGTGCTGAGACGCAGCCACGCCGCGGAGCCGTCCGGCGCCTGCATATGGACGAAGGCGTGGCGCAGCAGGATGGCCAGCTCGTCAACATAGGCCGGCTCGAACGAGGCCAGCCGGTCTGCGGCCATGCCGATCAGGGGGGTGTTGACGCTTTGGTGCTGCCCGCCTTCGGGCGCGAGGGTCAGGCCGGAGGGGGTGGAGACCAGCAGGAACCGGGCATCCTGGTAACAGGCGTAGATGAGGGCATCCAAGCCGCGGTTGACGAATGGGTCGTAAACCGTCCCGATCGGCAGCAGCCGCGCTCCGGTCAGGCTGTGCTGCAGCCCGGCGGCGGCCAGCAGTAGGAACAGGTTCTGCTCGGCGATGCCCAGCTCGATGTGCTGGCCGGTGGGGGACATGCCCCAGCGCTGGGCGCTGGCCAGCTTGGCGTCACGGAACACGTCGTTGCGGGTGTGGCGGTCAAACACGCCGCGGCGGTTCACCCAGGGACCGAGGTTGGTGGATACCGTCACGTCCGGGCTGGTGGTGACGATGCGACGGGCCATCTCGGCGTGCTCGCCCTGGCCGCGGCCGATTTCGGCCAGAATGTCGCCGAAGCCGGCCTGGGTGCTGGTGCGGCGACCGGCCAGCTTGGCAACCGGCAGGCGGTCTGGGATGTGTATGAGTTCTGATGGCAGCCGGCGCCCGGCGGCCGTCAGCTTCTCAGCGAAGGCGGCGGCGTTGATGACGGCCTGGAACTCGCCCGGCGTCAGGTCCAGTCCCTCCGCCACGTCCCATTCGTGGCCGGGGCGGATGCGCATGCCGGCCTGGAACACCTCCATCTGGTCCCGGGTCATCAGGCCGGAGTGGTTGTCCTTGTGCCCGGCGAAGGGCAATCCCATCCCCTTCACGGTGTAGGCGATGAAGCAGGTCGGCTGGTCCCCTGCGGCGTCGGCCAGGCGGAACTGCTCGATCAGGTAGTCAACGTCGTGGCCGCCCAGGTTGGTCATCAGGGCCGCCAGCTCGTCGTCCTGCAGCGGGTCCAGGATGGCGCGCACCGCGGCGTCGCGGCCCAGTTCCGCCAGCAGCGCCGCTCGCCAAGCGCCGCCGCCCTGGAACGTCAGGGCGGAGTACAGGCTGTTCGGGCAGTCGTCTATCCAGCGTTGCAGCGCGTCGCCGCCGGGACGCTCGAAGGCGGCTTGCAGCAGGCGCCCGTATTTCAGGGTGACGACGTTCCAGCCCATGTCGCGGAACAGGCCCTCGATCCGGCCGAACAGGCGGTCCGGGACGACGCTGTCCAGGCTTTGGCGGTTGTAGTCTATGATCCACCAGACGTTGCGGATGTCGTGTTTCCAGCCCTCCAGCAGGGCCTCGTAGATGTTGCCCTCGTCCAGTTCGGCGTCGCCAGCGATGGCGACGCAGCGGCCCGGCGGCAGCCCGGCGTCCAGCCCATGCAGCCGCACGTAGTCCTGCATCAGCGATGCGAAGCTGGTCAGCGCGACCCCCAGCCCGACCGAGCCGGTGCTAAAATCCACCTCCGGGCCGTCCTTGGTGCGGCTGGGATAGCTTTGGATGCCGCCCATGCGGCGCAGGCCCTCCATGTTGGCGGCTTCCTGCCGGCCCAGCAGCAGGTTCACGGCATGGAACACCGGGCCGGCATGCGGCTTCACCGCCACCCGGTCCTGCGGGCGCAGCACGTCGAAGTACAGCGCCGTCATGATGCTGATGACGCTGGCGCAGCTTGCCTGGTGGCCGCCGACCTTCAGGCCGTCTCGGTTGGGCCGGATGTGATTGGCGTTGTGGATGGTCCAGGCGGACAGCCACAGCAGCTTGCGCTCGATCTGGTGCAGGCCGTGCAAGCGCTCCCGGGTCGGTGCGGGGATGATGACCGGGCCGGGAGCGTTCACGACCAGCCCCGCTTCACGACCAGCCTCGCGCCAGCTTGCGGACGGCGGTGCTGGCGTTGCGCTTGCCCTCGCCGGCGTAGTCCTCGTGGTAGTCCTCGATGTTCGCAGGGTCATAGAGGTAATTGACCATCAGGGTCGAGCTTTCCCGTACGCCTTTGCCGCTGGTGTCGCCGAGGACCATGATCCGTTCGACGCGTGCGCCGTTCGACAGGTGGAAGTGCGCGACCGGGTCCAGCGCCCGCTTGCCGCGCGACTCCACCAGCAGGTAGCGCGCGGCCAGGCGGACCAGCACCGGCTCGGCGGCCTTCAACATCGCCGGGTCACGGAACCAGTTATGGTGGTGCAGGATGGCGGCCAGGGCTTGCGGGCCGGTTGGGGCGGCGGGCGCGCCGGCGGGGGCGGCGGTACGCAGGGTCGAGGATTCTTCCTCGCTCAGCAGCCCCTTCTCGTCGGCGTCCAGCTTTGGGTCGAGCCATTTGCGGAAGCCGGGGATCGGCGACAGGGTAGCGAAGGCCTTGAGGTTGCGATACTCGCGTCCCAGCACCTCTACCACGCGCTTGATGAGGAAGTTGCCGAAGCTGATGCCGGCCAGGCCGCGCTGGCAGTTGCTGATGGAGTAGAAGATTGCGGTGTCGGCGATGGCCGGGTCCAGCAGCGGCGCCTTCTTGTCCAGCAGGCGCTGCACGCTGCCGGCGAGGCCGCGGACCAGGGCGACCTCGACGAAGATCAACGGCTCGTTCGGCATCCGGTGGTGGAACAGGGCGTAGCAGCGGCGGTCGCTGTCCAGGCGGTTCTTCAGGTCGGACCAGGAGCGTATCTCGTGCACGGCCTCGTAGCCGACCAGACGCTCCAGCAGCACGGCGGGGCTGTTCCAGTCTATGCGCTGCAATTCCAGGAAACCGACGTCGAACCAGTTGGCCAGCAGGGTGCGGAGGTCGCTTTCGAGGGCGGCCAGATGCGGGTCGCCGCGGGTCAGGTCCAGCAGCGTCGCGCGCAGGTCTACCAGGAACTTCATGCCGTCAGGGATTGTCGTGAACTGGGTCAGCAGGCGGACACGCGGCGGCTCCAGCGCGCGGCGGAGGACGACCTGGGCGGTGGCGCGCTCGGCCGAGCCAGGGGCGGACTGGACGGTTTCGTAGGCCTTGGCGACGGCGTCGGGGTCGCTGTCGAACTTCGCCAACTCGCACAGGAAGTCGCGGCGGCCGGCATCGTCCAGCACCAGGTAGGCCTGGGCCAGCTTGGCGGCGCGGTTGCGGGCGCTGACCTCGCCGCCGCGGGCGTGCAGGCAGGCGCGCATCTGGGCGGCGATGCCCTGGTCCTCGTTGGTGCCGACGCGGTCCGCCATGTCCCGCCACACGCCGGAGATGCGGCGGATGGCGCGGTCGAACAGGCCGATCGGGGCGGGGGCTGCTACGTCGCTCATGCTGTCACGCTCATGCGGTGGTCGCCTTCGGGTCGCTGCAGGCCATCATAACGCAGGCCGCCACCTATGTAGCACATTCTTTGGAGACAGAGGCTTGGATGGCGAGGGGGAGCAGCGGGATCAAGTCCTCGGCGATCAGGCCGGGGCCGTGCTGGGCGGCGGCGTGGCCGTGCAGCCAGGCGGCGGCGCAGGCGGCCTCCCATGCCGCCATCCCTTGCGCCAGGAGCGCCCCGGTGATGCCGGCCAGCACGTCGCCTGCGCCCGCTGTCGCCAGCCAGGGCGGGGCGTTGGCGTTGACCATGGCGCGGCCGTCCGGGGCGGCGACCACGGTGTCGGCGCCCTTCAGCAGCACCACGGCGCCGATGCGGCGGG
>CAXTDP010000625.1:0-3835 GCA_964242295.1 uncultured Acetobacteraceae bacterium
GGGACGACACCTACCTCATCGAACTCCTCAAATCATTCGAAGTGCGATAGCCCTGCAGCGGCGGGGTGGCCGAACAGGTGTTCGGGTATATGTGTTTGAAGCTGGGAAGCTGCCGGCTTGGCAGGTGGACACGCGGACAGGGTCGGGACGCAACGAGCGGCGCAACCTGCCGAACCTTGGGCTGGGCTGACGGTGGCAGGCGCTGCGCCTTTCCGCCCTACGTGGGACCTGGCAAGCGGCGACCGGGCTGATCCGGGTCACCCCAGCGCTTGTTCGCCCGCGCGCACCGGTCCCGGCAGCCGGTTGGCCCGTGGCGCCAGCGGGCATACGTAGCGGGGCGAGTAGGCGCAGGACGGGTTGTAGGCGAAGTTGAAGTCCAGCACCGTCCGTCCGTCCGGCGTGGCGCCGAGGTCGGCGGACTTGATCGTATCCAGCAGATACCGCCCGGCGCCATAGGTGTTTCGGCCGCTAGTCGCGTCGGCGAAGGGCAGGAACACGCCGCCGCCATAGCCCGGCAGCCAGTAGGCCGTAAGCTCTCCGCCCAGTGCGTCATGCAGGCCGGACGTGCGGGCGAAGGGACGCATCCGCAGGTCACCGTCGGCCCCGGCGGGGAAGACTTCCTCCGGGCCGTCCAGCACTTCCAGGGCGACGAGGAAGCGCAGTGCCGGGTTATAAGGGAAGAACGGCAGGGCGGTGAACGGCGTGCCGGGCTCGATGGGCGTTTGCGGATGGCTGCGGAACAGGCCGTCGCGGACGCCGCGCCAGTGGCGCCACGCCGCCTCCGGGTCCGGGTTGGCGCGGATGGCGGCATACAGGTCCGCGACCTGCCGGCGCCAGTCCCACAGGGTGCCATAGGCCCCGGTCATCGTGGGCCGACCGCGGCGCGGTGGTCCCGGCGCCGCATGCGATGACTTCTGATCCCTGCAGCCTTTGGATGGCCGCGGCACCGGGCGCCCCGCACTGACGGCGGCGAACAGGGATACATCCGGACGGCCGCCGGCAACGGCTTCAGCGCCGTCGGAGCGCAGCGGATCAAGCCTGCTTCAGCTCGATCAGGCTCTGCCGGATCGCCCGGCCGCGCTTGATGCGGTCCTCGATGTAGGCGCCGTCGCCCCAGCGCACGGCGCGGGCCATCGCCTGGGCGTCCTCGGTGAAACGGGCCAGCATCTCCAGCAGGGCGTCGCGGTTGTTCAGGAACACGTCGCGCCACATCACCGGGTCGCTGGCGGCGATGCGGGTGAAGTCGCGGAAGCCGGATGCGGCGAACTTCAGCACCTCGGCGCGGCTGGCGTCGTCGCCGTTGCCGCCCTCCAGGTCGTCGGCGGTGCCGCAGATGGTGAAGGCGATCAGGTGCGGCAGGTGGCTGACGATGGCCATGACCCGGTCGTGGTGGGTCGGCTCCATGGTCTCGACCATGCTGCCCATGCGGCGCCACAGCTCGGCCACCTGGGCCACGGCCGCCGGGTCGGCGCCGGCGGGCGGGGACAGCAGGCACCAGCGGCCCTGGAACAGGGTGGTAAAGCCGGCGTCCGGGCCGGAATACTCGGTGCCGGCGAGGGGGTGCGCGGGGATGAAACGCACGCCGGCCGGCAGCAGCGGCGCCACGTCGCGGATGACCGACACCTTGGTGCTGCCCACGTCGGTGACCACCGTGCCCGGCGCCAGGTGCGGCGAGATGGCGGCGGCGATGCCGGCATAGGCGCCGACCGGCGCGCACAGCATCACGCAGTCTGCCCCCTGCACCGCACGGCCCGCATCGGCCTCGATCCCATCCGCGAAGCCCAGGACGGCGACGCGGGCCAGCACGTCCGGGCTGCTGTCGGTGACGATGACCTCCGCCGCCAGGTCGCCGCCTGGCCGTCCCCGCCCATGCGCGATGCGGGCGACGCTGCTGCCGATCAGCCCGGCGCCGACGATCACCAGGCGGCGGAATACCGGCGCTGGCGCGGCGGTGGCCAGCCTGGCCTCGGCGGCTGGGACCGTATCAGGCATGGGCGCGCTGCCTGGCCGGGTGTCCCGCCTGGTGCTCGGCCAGGATGTCGGCGACCATGCCGCACTCCTCGGCCGTGCCGACCGAGATGCGCAGGCAGTGCGGCAGGCCGTAGCCGTTCATCGCCCGCACGATCACGCCACGCCCGCGCAGGGCGACATCCGCAGCCGCCGCAGCCTCCGGCGTGCCGAAGTCGGCGAGGATGAAGTTGCCCTCGCTCGGCCAGACCTTGATGCCTGCGCCCTGCAGCGCATGGGTCAGGGCAGCCCGCTGCTCCGCGTTGTGCCGCTGACCCGCCTCGACCCAGCCGGGCTCGGCCAGGGCGGCGATGCCGGCCGCCTGCGCCGCCAGGCTGATGTTGAACGGGCCACGGGCGCGGTTCAGCACGTCGGTGATCGCCGCCGGCGCGTAGCACCAGCCCAGCCGCATCCCGCCCAGCCCGAACATCTTGCTGAAGGTGCGGGTCATGACCGTGTTGTCGCCGGCGTCCACCAGCTCCACGCCGGGGTCATAGTCCCGGCGCTCCACATACTCGGCATAGGCGGCGTCGAGCACCAGCAGCACGTCGGGCGGCAGGCCCGCGCGCAGGCGGCGCACCTCGTCATGCGGCAGCAGGGAGCCGGTGGGGTTGTTTGGGTTGGCCAGGAACACGATCCGCGTCCGCGGCGACACGGCGGCGAGCATGGCGTCCACGTCCGCCGTCAGGTTCCGCTCCGGCGCCTTCACCGTCGTCATGCCGGCGGCCTGGCCGGCGATCTCATACAGGGAGAAGCCGTGGCGGCTCATGATGATCTCGCCGCCGGGCCGTCCGTAGCAGGAGCAGAGCAGGTAGATCAGCTCGTCCGACCCGGCGCCGCAGACGATCCGCTCGGGGTCCAGGCCGAACCGGCGGCCGATGGCCCGGCGCAGGTCGCCAGCGGACCCGTCGGGGTAGCGGTGCAGCCCGGCGGATTGTGCGCCATAGGCGGCCTGTGCCGAGGGCGGCGGGCCGAAGGCGCCCTCGTTGCTGGACAGCTTCACCACGCGGTTCCGGCCGGGCGCCTTGCTTTCGCCGCCGACATAAGGAGAGATGCCGAGGATTTCCGGGCGGGGCTGCGGGCCGGTCATGTGGGCGTCTCCTGGACGGGGATGGCGTAGGCGCCGATCACGACCGGCGGGCGCAGCAGGGAGTGCAGGCCAGAGGAATACAAGGCCGGGGAATATAAGGCTGGGAGGCGCGGGTCGGCGTCGGCGACGAACCCGTCCACGTCCGCCAGCGCACGGGCGGAGGATGCGCCGGGATCGCGGCGCAGGATCACCTCCCCGGCCTGGAACCCGGCGGCGGCCAGCGCGGCGTCCAGCCCGGTGCGGCTGACGTCCGGCGGCAGCTCCAGCCCCAGCAGGGAACGGTCGGTGCCGCTGGGATCGGGCGCGGCAGCGGCGACCACCAGGGCTTGGGCCTTCGGCGCGCCCTTTGGCCGGGCGGTCCAGAATGGCAGGCGGGCGACGACGTGGATGCGCGGTTCGTCGGTTTGCAGCAGCGCGGTCCACCAGGCGGCTGCAGGCGCCTCGCCGTCCCGCGGCAGCGGCAGCACGGCGGCGGTGGCGAGGCCGGTGCTGACGTCGCGCATGGCCTGGGCCGGGGTGCGGTGCAGGCGGAATGGCGTGATGGCGCCGAACTGCTCTCGTGCGGCGGCAAGCACGTCCTGGCTGCCGTCCCGCTCGCAGACCGTCATCAGCATGGGGTGCTGCTGCGCGGTGAAGCTGTTGATCAGCGCCCGCCACACGCGGACGATGCCGGCGCGGGGGAAGGGGCCGGCGTGCCGGGCCAGCAGGCGGCGGATGATGGCGGCCTCGCGGCCGGGC
>CAXTDP010000626.1:0-3834 GCA_964242295.1 uncultured Acetobacteraceae bacterium
CCCGTGCTCATGCCTTCAGTTTGGGAAGAGCGCAGCCACCCTGAAAGGGGTGGGTTTTATGCCCCTACCGCGATTTATTCCACGACGTCCAGCAGCGCCATCATGCCTTTGTCCTCATGCTCGAGGATGTGGCAGTGGAACACGAAGCGACCGAGCTTCGGCCCGTCGAAGCGCACCCGAAACAGGATACGCGCTGCCGGGGGCACCGGGTAGTTATCGAGGAACGCCGCCTGATTGATCGGCCGGATGGCCGTGCGATCCCCTGCGCACTGGTCCGATGCAATCGGCGGTCCTCCGGCCAGCGCCGCATCCGTGCCCCTGAAATCGGCATCCATCACGCCGAATTTCATCTGGTGGATATGGAAGTTGTGGCACTCCGGGCTGTCGTTGATCACCAGCCAGTACTCCGTGGCGCCGTACTTCACCGTCACATTGTCGCGGGTCGGGTCGAACGGCCGATAGTACTCCTGGAACCCGGCCATCGTGCTGACGTCGCTGCACGGAGTCGGCAGCCGGACGTCGCTGATGATGGATGGCCCATTCGCCACTGCCGCACCCTCATCGAGCAGCACCGCCAGGGTCACTGGGTCACCGCTGGATAGGCGCGACAGGTGGGTCAGCTCATCATGGATGCCGAACGCCTCCCCACTATCGAACTGGGCGTTGTTCAACCGGATCAGCCGCACCTGGGTGCCCCCGACTGGGAACTCGCCGGGACCATGATCATAGCCGGGGCAGGCTGGCGCGGCCGTGGTAGCCGACGATGTGGCGGGCGCGGACTGCGGGGCGGCCGACGTCGAGGCCGGTTCAGACACTGGGGGGGCGGCCGCAACCTGTGCTGGCGGCAGCGCCGGCCGGGGTGGCAAGCTCGCGCGGCCACGCTGGCCGCCCGACCGGAACACGACGTCCGCCAAGTCGATCGCCGGCCACAGGTCGCCGTTGTCGCCCAATCCCGTGGCCATGCCGCGCGTATGCAGCACCGCTCTTACCTCCCGGTCCGCCGGGACGCAGCCATCGGTAGCTGCCTTGGGGTCGCACCGTTCCACTACGATCTCGATCCGCGCGCTCGGCATCAGCACGATCTCGGCCACTGCGGCGCCTGAGGTCGACGTGCCCTTCAACCCGGCCGCCATGCCAACGGCCTGTCCTCCCTGCGGCGCTGCGAGCGCCACACCGTCAATCGCTATCGGGCGCATTCGGTACAGGGTGCCGTCGGCGCCCTTGAGCTGCAGCCGGTAGCTGACATCCGCACTCATGTTCGCTAACCGCCAGAGCTCGGTTGAGCCGGCACTAACCTCGATCCGCGGGAACACCTGACCGGACACGGTGAACGCCCAGCCGGTTCCGTCGCTGCCGCGGCAGATGCCCTGCGGCGTCGGGACGCCACCGGGCACGATAACGTCGTTGTCGCCCTGGGGTCGCGGCAGATCGCCGCAGCGCGATTTGCGCGCGTCGTTCGCATCGCTGAAAGCCTGGTCGGCGACGGCCGGCCGGTGCGGGAATGGGATCAGGTCGTATTCCATGTCCGCTCCCGTGGCGGCCTTCTCGGCCGAACGCGGCTGCACCTGAATGTCCTTCAGACCGAGATAGCGCACGCGAAGCGCTCCATTCCGGGCGAGATCCTCCAGCGCTCGCTCGCGGACCTGCTCCTCCTGCGTATTGCAGGCCCCGGCTGCATCGTTGAGCGAGGCGCTCAGCCGGCAGCGGAAGAATAACGTATCCCACACCGACCCGATCGCCAGCAGGCCGGAAACGCCGTTGGAGAGCTGAATCTCCGATTGCCCGTGCGGGTGCGGATGGATCCAGAACAGGCCACTCGGATGGTCCGGGGTGATCGTGTAGGAGTATGTGAGCGCGTCCACGATCGGCATGCTCGGCGGATTACCAGACGCGCACGGGTCTGCGCGGAGCACGGACGCCTGCAGCCCGTGGGCCCCGTGCGATGCAACGGGTCCACCGGCCGTGCTTGCCGCCAGCGGCAGGACACAATCGCCCACGTGAGGCTGCGGCGTGCCAAAGCCGAGCCCGATGGGTGACACAACCAGTCCGTGCGTGTGCACGTTGGTCGGGTCGGGCCCAGGCGGGGGACGTGGCTGGCCGGCCGCGACGGCGTCGATCGTCGTCAGGTGGTTGTGCAAATTGAGCTCGAATGTGGTGCCCTTGTCTATCTGTAGCACCGGCGGCATCAGGCTCGGTCGGGAAGGCGCCGGCCGGTCCGCGCCACCTTGGCGCAGGTCGTAGAACGAGGCGCCATGCACTGGCCCGAGGCCCGGAACGGTCACATCGCCGGTCAGCGCATCGAGTGAGACAACCCCGGATTTGTCGGGCTTCAGAACTGGTGGGTCTGACCACGCCACCGACCCAGGTGATGCGGCCTGAGCCACCCCGATACCGAGTGCAAGCCCTACCAATGCGGCTGTGGAGCGAAGCGCCATCCGAACCTCCCCTGCAAAGCAGAAATTAACATGCAACCAAAACGAGTATTCCGGAACTGAGCAGGTCTACACATTTCCGATACCGCAACGATTGTATGCGAATCCGGCCTTTTTGGGTTACACAAGGCGAGCGAAAACCGCCGGCCTATGAGGGTCGGATATCTGTGGGACGGTTGTTCTGTGCGGGAGGCGACCAGCCTCCCCCCGATCAGGCTCGTTGGGGCTGAAGCGGTCCCAGGCCGAGCAGGGTCAGCCAGTGCGGGTGACCTTGGCCGGTCATCAGCTCCCACGGGCTCTTGCCCTGGCGCTCGGCATGGCGGCTGCCCAGGAAGCGGCGGTGGTTCAGGAAGAAGCGCAGCAGATCGAGATACGAGTTGCCCAAGTGGCGGCGCAAGGTGAAGTAGCTGCGCAGCCGCGAGTTGAGGTTCTCGACGAGCGAGTTGCTGCGCGGCGTATCGGCCATGGCCCGGCTCACGGGGGACTGTCGCAAGATTGGGGGTCAGGCGGCGATTGCCTTTGGCGGGTAAGGGTCATTGGCCGGGTAGAACTTCTGTCCGAAGCCGGAACCGAGCGTACTGTTGTAGACAGCACACCGAACCTGCAGCAGCAGATCGGCACCGCGTCGCGACCAGCGCATCTGCTGTGACTTGTTCATCCGGCGGTTCACCAGGAAGTTGGCGGTTCCTTCGGTGATCGCGGTGCCAACCCGCAAGCCCGCACGGTGCCGCTCGGCGTAGTTGACCAGCCACGCGCTCTGGCTCGTCAGATAGCCATCCAGCACGCGCAACGCGGTCCACAGCTGTCGTGACGGTGCGGTAGACCTTCGCTGATCCGGCTCGCCCCGGAAATGGTGCATGACCGCACGGATGCGATCGATGCTGATCTGGGCATCCTGGGCCTTGCCGTTCCAAATGCGCCAGTGCAGGCGTTCAACCTCCTCGACGATCACCGCCTTCGCCTCGGCCCACGCCGTGTCATCCGCTGACAGGCCGGTGGCGATCTGCTTCAAGTGCTGCAGCCGCATGGCGATGTGGAACCAGTCGAGCATCGGCCGCGTGGTGACACCGGCGTCGGCGAGAATGCGCCGCAAGCCCGGGCAGCCGTCGGTGAAAGCAGTCGGCGCCGTGTCCTTGCCTTTCCCGACAGCATCAAGGTTGTAGCGGATCAGCGCCTGGAGGTCGGTCTCGGCTTTGGCGACGGCGCCGAATACCTGGCGGCCACCAGCCTCCGTTTAGACGTTGCCGACCCGCACCTCCAGATGCCGCTCGCCCTCCGCACAGCTGTGGATGAACGTCGAATCCAAGGTCACCACGATCGCCGACGCTACGGTTTCCGGCGGGATCGCAGCGCCCTCACCCAGAGCCTCGCCGACCTTCAAGGTATGGCGGCGCAAGGTCTC
>CAXTDP010000627.1:0-3827 GCA_964242295.1 uncultured Acetobacteraceae bacterium
CCGCGCCCTGCTCCGCCAGCCCGCGGTCCTCTTGGCGGACGAGCCTACCGCCAGCCTGGACGACGCCGCCGCGCACGCGGTCGGCACCCTGCTGTTGGACGCCGCCGCAACGGGAGGCGCCACGCTGCTGGTCGCCACTCACGACCCGGCGCTGCTTGCCCGCCTGCCCCGCCGCTTGCGCCTGCATGCGGGCCAGCTGGACACTGCGTGAACCCCTGGCCTGTCGCTCGCGACGCCTTGCGCCGGGGCTGGCGTGCCGCATCGGCGATGGCGCTGCTGGTCGCCCTGGCCACCGCCCTTGGCACCGGTGTCGGCGCGCTGGAGCGCGGGATGCGCCATGCGGCGGCGCAGGCAGCAGACGCCTTCGACCTGGTGATCGGCGCGCCCGGTAGCGCCACACAACTTGTCCTCACCTCGGTTTACCTGCAGCCTGACACCGTGCCGCTGCTGGACGGCGCCACCCTCGCCCGGGTGGTTGCCGAGCCGGAGGCAGCCTGGACGTCCCCCATCGCCTTCGGCGACGCTTGGCACGGTCGTCCCATCGTCGGTGTCGCACCGGCTTTCGTAACGCTCGGCAGCCGGCGCGCCCCGGCGGCAGGCCGCATCTTCGCCACTGAGGACGAGGCAGTAGTCGGCGCTGATGTGCCGCTGCCCCTCGGCGCCACCCTGCAGCCGCAGCACGGCCGCGTGGAAGGGCCGGAGGACGGCCATGTCCATACCGAGAGCACCTACACCGTTGTCGGCCGTCTGCCCTCCACCGGCACGCCTTGGGACGCGGCCATCCTGGTCCCGGTCGAGAGCGTGTGGGAGATACACGGCCTGGGCGATGGCCACCCGGCTGGCGTCGAGCGCATCGGGCCGCCCTGGGAGGCCGGTCCGCCCGCGGTCCCGGCCGTGGTGGTGAAGCCGCGGAGCTTCGCCGGGGCTTACCAACTCCGCGCCCGCTACCGCACGGCGGCCAGCACGGCGGTGTTCCCAGGCGAAGTGCTGTCCAGCCTGTTCCGCACCCTGGGCGACGTGCGCAGCGTGCTGTCATGGATGGCAGGGGCCTGCGCCGTGCTGGTCGTCACTGCCGTGATCCTGGCCTTCGACGCCATCGTCGCAGGGCGCGCACGGCACCATGCGGTGCTGCGTGCGATCGGCGCCCCGCCAGCATTCCTGCTCCTGGCGCTGTGGATGGAGCTAGGGATCGTGCTGGCGGCAGGCGTTGTTGCCGGCACTGTGTTGGGCTGGGCGGCGGCTGCCGGTGCCGGTGCCGGGGCGGCGCTGGGCGGCGCGGCAAGGCTGCATATTCCAGTCACGCTGTCCTGGGCCGACGCGGCCCTGGCCGCTACCGTCTTGGCCGGAGGTTTGATGGCTGCAGCCGTGCCGGCCCTGTCCGGCAGCCGCGTGCCGCCAGGAGCTGGGCTCAAGGGCTAGGCAGGTTCGCACAGTCTTGAGAACGGATGCGCTGCAATAACACCGGCTCGCTCAAACCTGCCCGTCTGCCACCTGAGCACCGACCCTGTGAGACCTGGTGCACCATGATGCGCGGGGAAAGCGAACTACTCCCAAAACGCCGCCGAGCACGAATGACCCTGCAGCGGCATCAGGTATGCCGGATCGGGAAGGAAGCAATATAACCCTCCGGGTCCTTTGGGTCGAACGTCTTGCCCATGATCTGGAACGACCGGTAGGGGTCCGTCGGTGTTGGTATGCCCAAACCCTTCATCTTGGCTTCGGCGCCCGCAGCCAAGAAGACTTGTTGCGCTACGTCACGCCATTGCAAATCCCCCTTCACCTGCCCCCAGCGCTTCATCTGCGTCATGATCCACAACGCCATGCTGGGATACGGGAATGGGTCGAAACGGATGCGGTCCGCCACGTGGTGCATCCCACCCAGGCCGTCCGGATACCTGCCAGTCAGCACTTGCGCCACCACGGCCTCGGGCTGGTTCAAGTACTCTGGCCCGGCGATAGAGGCGGCTATGTCCTCTCGGTTATCAGCCATGTTAGCGTATTCGGTGGCTTGGATCACCGATTTCAGCAACGCCTGGTAGGTGTTCGGCGCCTCCAGAACCATCTTGCGTGGCACTGCGAAGGCACAGCACGGGTGCCCGTCCCACAGCTCGCCTGTCAGCAGGCGGATAAAGCCCACGCCGTCATACACCGCGCGCTGGTTGAACGGGTCGGGGCCGAGAAAGCCGTCAATCTCGGCTGCCCGCAGCTTCTCCACCATCTGCGGCGGTGGAACGACCCGGATTTGCACGTCCCGGTCTGGGTCTAGACCGGCCTCGGCCAGGTAATAGCGCAACAGATAGTTTTGCATCGAGTACTCGAACGACACCCCAAACTTGAACCCCTTCCAGTCCCGGGGGTCTTGCTTGCCTTTGTGCTTGTTCGCGAGCGTAATTGCCGTTCCGTTGACGTTCTCAATGGCGGCGACGCTCCACGCGGTCTTGTTCGACCCGACGCCCAGCGAGAGCGCCAGCGGCATCGGTGACACCATGTGCGCCGCGTCGTATTCGCCGCTCAGCGCCTTGTCGCGGACCACAGCCCATCCAGCAGTTCGGACGACCTCCACATTCAGGCCGTTATACTCGTAAAAGCCCAGCGGAGCCGCCAAGATGATCGGCGTGGCACAGGTGATCGCAACGAAGCCGACCTTCAGGCCCTTTTTCTCTGGCGTGCCGACGGTCTCGGCCAGGGCTTCCTGGGCGCGCAGGATAGGGAAAACCTGGTCAATGGCCGCGGCCACCGTCGCGGTGCCCAGCACCTGGATGGCTCGGCGCCGGCCGACAACGCCGCCGAATGCCGCACGCTCCACCGCCGTGCGGATTGCCGCGGCGCCAAGGCCATCAACGCCACCATCGCAGGACAGGGCGCCTGTGCGGCAGGCACATCCTGCGGGATGGGAAAGACCGGAAAACCGCATGGAGCATCCGTTCGGTTAAAGAAAATAAAAGGTCGTAGTTTTTATACTCACTTGCGCATGTTTTGTGAAGCTGGCTGATCCAGTTTTGTGCGTCAGGAAATGCTACATTTTCTACTGTAAATGCAAGAAAGCGGGCGAAAACCTGTCAGCAACAGAAACGGCGCTGCCCCCAAGCCGGGGCGCATCCTAAGACGTGGCTGCTCAGCATGCTGGTGCCCCTCCCAAGGCGACGGCAAGCAGCAAACCACGGCCTACGTCATCGGTTGGGCGACGTGCGCCGCATAGGCCGGGCGATCCAACAGGCGTTCATACCATGCCCGAAGATGCGGGGTGTCCGGCCGCTCCATGTCGAACGCGAACCAGCGATGCACATGAACCCCCAGCGCCATGTCCGCAAGCGTCAGCTCCGGCCCGGCAACATAGTTCTGTCCCGTCATCGCCCGGTCCAGCAGCAGCCAGTGCTCTGCCAGTTCCATGGCTGCCACCTTGATGGCCGCCATGTCCTGCCGTTCCGGCGGCGTCCGCACCAACCCCTGGAACACCAGGGACTGCGGCCGGTTCAGCGACGCCTGCTGCCAATCCATCCAGCGGTCCACGCCCGCCCGAACCCGGTGGTCCTCCGGCCACATCGGGTTGCCCGGCGCATAGGCAGTGCACAAGTAACGCAGGATGGCGTTGCTTTCCCACAAGGTCCAGCCATCCTCAACCAGCGTCGGGACGCGTCCGGTCGGGTTCATGGCTCGATAATCCGGCGTGTCGGTTTTGCCATAAGGGCCGCCGACGTCGGAACGCTCGTAGGGCAGCGCCAACTCCTCCAGCAGCCAGACCACCTTCATCACGTTGCTCGAATTGGCCCGTCCCAGCAGTTGGCGCATCTGTTCGCTCCCTCTTTGCCATGCCAGCCTATGGCCCG
>CAXTDP010000628.1:0-3812 GCA_964242295.1 uncultured Acetobacteraceae bacterium
CCCGCGCCGCCGCCAGCAGGCCGATGCCCAGCCCGGCGGCAAGCCACAGCACCGCGGCGCCGGCCGCCAGGGACAGGGTGACGGGCGCCGCGCGCAGCACGTCCGGGACGACGAGCTGACCGCGGTTGACGAAGGACGGCAGGTCCCGGCTGATGAACAGGCGGCGCATCAGCACGGCGTATTGGACCGGCAGGGGACGGTCCAAGCCATACTCGGCACGCACGGCGGCCAGGCTTTCCTCCGACGCGCCGCGGCCGGCCAGGCGGGCAGCCGGGTCGGCGCCAGGGGTGGCGAAGAAGATCAGGAACACCAGCACGCTGATGCCGAACATCACCAGCAGCGAGCGCAGCACGCGCACCAGCAGCAAGCGCCCAGGGACCGTCACCGCTGCCGGCCCGGGTCAAGCCGCAGGCGCAGCGCTTCTCCCAGCACGTTCAGCGCCAGCACCGTGGCCACCACCGCCAGGCCCGGGGCGATGGCCACCGCCGGGCGGGTATACAGCAGCGCCTGCCCGTCGCCGATCAAGGTGCCCCAGCTTGCGGCGGGCGCCTGCACGCCGATGCTGAGGACGGATAGCGCCGCCTCGGTCAGCAGCGCCATGGCGGCGACGATTGGCATGAAGCCCACCAGGGCCGGCCAGATGTTCGGCAGGACGTGGCGGCGCAGGATGTGCCAGGGGGTACCGCCGGTGGCGCCCGCGGCCTCGATGAAGTCGGTGCCGCGCAGGGCGACCACCTCGGCACGCAGGGGCCGGGCGACGTAGGGCACATAGACCACGCCCAGGATCAGCACCGGCAGCAGCAGGCTGTCGCCGGCGACATGGATGGGGCCGATGTGCAGGCTCTGGCCGATGAGCACGATGCCCAGCGAGATCGCGAGCAGATAGACCGGGAACGCCCAGAGCAGGTCCAGCAGCCCGGCCAGCACGTTGTCCACCCAGCCGCCCAGGAAGCCCGACGTGACCCCCAGCACCGCCGCCAGCACCAGGCAGAGGACCGTCGCCCCGGCGGCGATGCCCAGCGATGTGCGTCCGCCATACAGCAGCCGGGCCGCAACGTCGCGGCCCTGCCCGTCCGCGCCCAGCAGGTAAGCGCCGCGCCAGGTCGGGCCGATGGGGGTGACGCCTAGGCCTAGGCCGTCGGTGTTCTCCGCCAGGACGTCTGTGGGGCGGCCATCCACCTGCACGGTGCCGCCGACGTTGCTGCGGAACGGGTCGGTGCCGGCGACTACGCGGGCGTAGATTGGCGCCAGGGCGCAGGCGGTGACGATGAGCAGCAGGACGGCTGCGGCCAGGCGGGTCAAGACTTGAGGTCTTCTCCCTCACCCCGGCCCTCTCCCGGGGGGAGAGGGAGAAGGGCAGCTCCCGCGCTTATTCCACCCATGCTTGGTCAATCAGCCAGCGGAACTGGTTGTGATAGGCGTAGCCGCGCACCCGCGCCGATACGATGTCAATATACATTGGGTTGAACAGCACCGCGGCCGGCGCCGCATCTGTGACCTGCTGGTCCAGCGCCGCCAACCGTGGGGCGCCGGCGGAATCGGCCAACGCCGCCTCCAGCCCACGGTCCATCGCCGGGTCGCACCAGCCGGAGATGTTGGGCGATGCGTCCGACCCCGGATGGAATGCGGAGCAGCCGAACACTCCGCCGAGGAAGGTGCTGGCCGAGGGGTAGTCCGAATACCAGTTGGTCAGGCTGAGCTGCACCTGGTTGCGCGTGTTCTGGATGTAGGTGAACTGCACGTTCGCCGACAGCGACCGCAGCCGCGGCACGAAGCCGAGGTCGCGCAGCACGTCCAGCAGGTAGGTGCCGATGGCCCGGGCCACCGGGCTGTCATCGGTGACCAGGGTCACGGTCTGGCCGGCCGTGCCGCTTTCGGCCACCAGCCGGCGGGCTGCCGGGAGGTCCAGCGGATAAGGGCAGTACGGCTCGTATCCCGGCAGGCCCGGCGGCAGCACCTGGCAGGACGGCTGGGCCAGGCGCGGGCCGCCATACAGCTTGACGGCCGCCCGCCGGTCCACTGCCATGTTCAACGCCCGGCGCACGCGAGGGTCGTCGAAGGGGGCCAGCCGGGTGTTCATCGGCAGGAACCACATGGCGAAGGACGGGTTCAGGTGGACCAGGTTGGCGTATCGCGCGCCCAACTCCGCCAGGCGGTCGGCGGGTGGCGCGTCGAAGGTCCAGTCGGCTTGGCCGTTCAGGACGGCGGTGATTTCCGCGGTGTCCTCCAGCCCGAAATCGTAGCGGATGCGGTCGGGGTAGCCGTCCGGCTGGGCGTCGGCGCTCCATTCGTGGAAATAAGGGTTGCGGACGATCTCCATGCCCTCGCCGGGGTCGTAGGACCGGATCACGTATGGCCCGGTGCCCGGCAGCGGGGCGTTGCCGAGGTCGCGCTGGGGCACGTCCGCCGGCAGGACGCTGGCATGGGGCAGGGCCAGGCGGGTCAGGAACTCGGGGTCCGGGCGGTCCAGGCGTATGGTGATGGTGCCCGCTTCATCGTCGGCGGTGACGCCTTCCAGCACGCAGCCTTCGGGGCTGTGCAGGCAGGCGGGGGCGCCGGCGATGGCGCCGTAGTAGGTGTCGGCGGTCGGGCTGCCGATCTTGAAGATGCGGCGTAATGATGCCGCTACGTCCGAGGCTCGGACTGGGGCGCCGGTGCTGAAGCGCAGGCCGGAGCGCAGGTGGAAGGCATAGGTCAGGCCGTCCGCGGGCGCCGGGAGTGCGTCCGCCAGGTCTGGCACCAGGTCGTTGCCTCGGTCGCCGGGCACCTTGCGGAAGGCGACCAGGCCGTCGTAGGCCAGTGCGAACACCTGCCAGTACTGCGCGGTGTAGTTCACCTGCGGGTCTATGGTGCCGGCGGCGCTGCGCGCGAGCAGGCGGAGATCTCCGCCGCGGTGCGGAGCTTGGGCATGGGCGGGAGGGGATAGCAGGCAGGCGAGGATGACCGGGACCAAGTGCTTCCTGCTCCCTCTCCCTCTGGGAGAGGGTTGGGGTGAGGGGGTCTGGCTGTAGAACGGGGCACGTCCGGCGCCCCTGGAGCATGGCCCTTTGTAGGCCATGGCGGGGCTTGCCCGCCCCCTCCCCCCGACCCTCTCCCGGAGGGAGAGAGAGAAGCGGGGCGCCGCAGCACGAAGGCGGTGCCGTCCCAGACGGTGAATGGGGCTTCGCCGGCTGTTCCTAGCATGAAGCCGTGCGACGTTGCCCAGGTCCTGGCGTCGGCCCGGTCCTGCGCGGGATCGTTGCGGTAGGAGAGGTTCAGCACCGCCAGCGCGCCGCCGGGCCGCAGCACCCGCGCGGCACCGGCAGCGTAGCGGTCCGCCGTCCCGGCCTGGATGATGTAGGGAAAGCTGTCTATCGCCAGGACGAGGTCGAACGCCCCGGGCGGCAAGGCGTCCAGCCCCTGCCCGTCCGTGTGCTCGAACCGGACGTTGGCCAACCCGGCGCAGCGTCGGCGCGCCTCCGCCACCATGCCGGCGGACACGTCCAGTCCCAGCACGGACCGGCATTGCGGCGCCAGCACCGCCGCCACGCGTCCGATGCCGCAGCCCAGGTCCAGCACGTCCATGTCGGGCCGCAGCAGGCCCTGGCCCTCCAGCCAGGCGACGATTTCCGCCGTGGCCGCCGCCAGGATCGCCGGGTCGCCGAGCGAATACAGCGCCACGCTGGCCTCCGGCGAGTGCCGCACGGCGTGGTCGAAGAATGCCGCGATGCGCGCCACTCCGTCTGCCGGGGTGGCGCCGGACGCATCGTGCTGCGCCCCGGTCGCCTGCACTTCCGCCGTGCGCGCGAGTTTTCTGAACGCCTCCGCCGCCA
>CAXTDP010000629.1:0-3799 GCA_964242295.1 uncultured Acetobacteraceae bacterium
GATGCGGGCAAGCCAGGCAGTGACGTCGGCGGTCGCGATCCAGTCGCGTCGGCTGCCGTCCGTGTCGGTGCCGGCGAACTTGCCGCTGGCGAGGTGGACCCGGAACTCCTGGACCGCCTCGGCGGTGGCAGCAGCGGACGTCTGAGCGGCGGCCAGTTGGCTTTGCAGCCGGGTGATGTGGTTCATGGCAGGCGGGCCGCATCAGCCTGCGCCACTGCAGCTTTCGCCTGGCCAGGCTTCATGAGCTTGGTGGCGGTGATCGCTTCTGCCGGTGAGGTCCAGAGCCTGCTCTTCGATCCGAGCATGCAAACCAAGGGTTTCAGCTTCCATCCCAGGACCTTGCCGGTCCGGTCGGTGACAGGCTTGACGAGCGCGCACCGGCTTGAGGCCGATCCGTCCATGTGTTCGAGACTGTAGGTGCCGTCGTGCAGCCGTACGACGGCGTACGGGCAAGCTGGTGCCATGTTGGAGTTCCTTCCTGCTGAGATGGAAGCCGATGGTTCCTGCAGGGGCGGCAGGTCGCGGCGGAGACCACTGCGCCCGCGGTGTCAGGCGTCGCTTTGGCAGAGCGGAGTTGGCGCAGAAGCGTCTCGGCGGCGCGCCAGCACGGCGCCTCGTAGGCTGCGATTTGCGCAGCCCACCTGATCAGCGACGAAAGTGTCGTTCGACTCTTGCCTGACGAGGCCGGGTCGGATGCAGACGGTACGCCCGTCGGGTCCGTCCTACCTTCCGATGATCGTCAACGGGGTCTCGTCACCCGGCAGCGCGTCGGGCGACACGACGGGCCGCATGCCGGCCATCACGCCACCTCCGTCGCCGGAGCGGCGGCTTCCGGCACGTTGTACACCTCCGCTCCCGCTGCTCGGTACAACCCCGCCACGTATTGGAGCGGCGCATAGGACACAGCGCCCTTCCATGGGGCGGGGCTTGCGTCCCGGCCCACGGCGACCATCGGCACATCGACGGCAAGCAACCACAGGCCCGGCTCGTCATCGATGCAGCGGCTGTCGATCACGGGAAGGCCGGCGGCGATGCAGGCGGCTTTGAGGACCGGGACGTTGCAGCCGCTGAGCTGCCAATCCTGCTTGTAGAGGATTGCGCCGCCGCTGCTTACGAAGAGGTAGCCTCCCTTGGTCGCCAGTGCTGCGGCGATGTCGTCCGCGTAGTCAGCGGCAGATCGGACATGGCGGGACATCATGCCGCCTTCACCAGGATGGTGTCAGACCTGGAGGCGCGCTTGCCGTCGGGTGGCTCGCCCTTGATTGCCGGGTGGTCCTCTCTCGCTGCGCAGGCGGGATGGCTGTCCCGGGCCGTCGTCATGGCACTGCCCCATCGGGTCTGGCCGCGCCATCGTCCAGGTTCAGCACCTCGGCGCCGCCAGCGCGGAAGGCTGCGGCGACATGCTGGAGCGGCGCCCACATTGTGCCCGTCCAGGGCGGTGGGTCGGCCGGGTGGGCCGGGTGCGTGCCGGCGACCATGGGCGTGTCCGCTGTCAGGCGGAACGCCACGCCCGGGTCGAGCCGGCGCGTGTCGATCACCACCAGGCCGGCGGCGACGCACCGCGCCTTGAACGGCTCTATGACGAAGCCGGATCGGGTGGCCCAGCAAGCGATGTGCAGGGTGTAGCTGCCCCTCTGCACGAACAGGTGCCCGCCCTCGAAGGAAAGCGCCTGGCGGACGAAGGCAGCGTCGTCCTGGGACCGGTCCACCGGGGCCATCACGCTGCTTCCGCCAGGACCGTCCCGCTCGTGTCCGCCGCCTCACCTTCGGTCGCAGGCTGGCTTCCCTGCTTGGCATAGTCCGGGTGGAAGGCGAGCAGGTAGTCGGCGATGCGCTGTGCGTCAGCCGCGGCGCGAAACACTTCCTTGCGGTCGGACCTCAGCGTCTTCAGCCAATACGCCACGTAGGCAGCGTTGTTGGTGAAGTCGTCGTCGCTTTGGTCGGGTTCGGCCAAGCCCAGCTCGGCATGGATCATCATCTGCCCAAGCTCGACCCGTACCTCCTCGCGTGCATACTCGTGCGAGCCGAAGCTGCAGCTGAGCTTGCGGTCCAGCCGGGCCGCAGCTCCTGACCAGTGCCCAAGTTCATGCAGGATGGTGCTTGTCCATCCGGAGGCCGTGCCGAACGCTGCCTTGGGCGGCATCTGGATGTGGTCGGTTCCGGGCGAGAAGTACGCGCGGTCGCCGCCGCTGCGGATGATGGCGCCACTGTTGGCGACGATCACCCTCGCCGCCTCCGGCGCCCGCCACGGCGCCTCTGCGACGGTCGGCGGCACGAAGGCCGGCACGCCCTCGATTTGCGACGCATGAAAAAGGGTAAACGCGCGCAGCAGCGGGATGCGCCGGGTCGCGTCCTCCCCGCCCGCTTCGGCCGTGCCGTCGCGCACTTCGATCCGCTTGAAGAAGCAGGCAGTGGTGCCGCGCTCGCCGCGCCTGACCTGCCAGCCGCGCTCGGCTGATTGCTTGTAGGTGGCCCAGCGCGGGTCTCCGCTGCTGAACGCCAGCGGCGACATGCCGAGCACCAGTGTGTTTATGCCGCGGTATCTGGCCCCGGTGACCGCGTTGCGCGGCATGCTGGGGCCGCTGGCCGTGTTCGGGTTCCAGGGTTGGCGCCAGGGCGGCGTGCCGGCCTTCAGGGCCGCGACCACGCGGTCCGTCACCTCTTGATAGAGGTCGCGCGGGGTGTGGGCAGCGCCGGTGTCGCGGCCCATTCCTGTCCGTGCCGTGCTGGTCTTCGTCATCTTGGTGCTCCTCTCTGAACACCCATCCCGGCGGCGCGGCCCGGCGACCGGGGCAAAGGCGCGCCCTGGCGCGGGACCGGAGCCACGCGCAGCCGGGCCGCTTGGCCCGGGGAGCATGGCGAGGACCCACCCTTTGCCCCGGTCGCCGGGCTGCGGCAGCCCATTCGGTCCCGGCTTCCTTTCCCTGCGGCTCCCCTGCCCGCTTTTCCGGTCCTGCCGGCCCTTTGCGTAGCCGCACTCGAATTTCCGTTCCCGTTTCCGCTCCGATCTGCTTCCATGCTTGCGCGACCCGGGCGATGACATGCTGATTGGAGCTGCAGCTGCATGGCGGAGCGGGCCGGGGTGCGACGATGCCGGACGAAGTGGAGCGCCAGCGCCGGGTCAAGACGGCCATCCTGGAGCGCGTCCAGGACCTTTCGTCCGAGGAAAACCTTGCCGTCGCCCTAATCGAGGCGGGCTTCGACCTGCTCGCGGCCGGGCATCTCCCGGCAAGCCTGACTGCTGGCGACCGCGCGGCGATCCGCGACAATTATGCCGATGCGACGCCGAGGCTGATCGCGTCGCGCTCGGTTGACGAGGCAGGGCTGGTGCAGGCCGTTGGCACTGCCGAGATCTATGCGCGCATCTACATCGACTACAGCCCGCTATCCCACTGGAAGGCTGACCAGCGTCGGGACCAGAAGCTCGATGCTGGCATGGCCGAGGAGGCTGCCGAGTTGGTCGAGGCGATGCACACGCGATGGGAAGCTGCCGGGGTCAGCCGCTTCGGCGTGTGCTGCGTGCTGGTCCTGAGCAGCGTCCAGCACGCGCTGCGGCGCGGCCTGGCTTGGCCGAAGGTGGTCCGCATCCTGCTCGACGCGATCCGCCTTTCGTATTCCAAACGGTCCGGTGCCGGTCCCGCGCTCAGCGAGGCCGAGAGCCTTCGTGTGATCACGGAGTTGATGGGCATCTCGAAGGCGGAAGCCCGGCGCTACATGGCCATGGCGAAGGCGATGGAGACGCCATGATGCGCGGCACGGTGCCCGCGGCGGCGGGCGGGATGGCTGCACTGTGGCAGCT
>CAXTDP010000630.1:0-3798 GCA_964242295.1 uncultured Acetobacteraceae bacterium
CCTGGCGGCCAACGCTGGCGAAGGGGGCGACGGCGTCGGTGCCGGGCGGCAGCGCCTCGCCGCTGGCAACCGGCACGGCGGAGGGAAGCGGCAGCGGGCTGTAGTCGCTGGCACCCAGGGTTTCCGCGGCGCGCACTGCATAGCCGTCGGCGCCGGCGCGGTCCGCAGGGGGCCAGGGCTTGCCCGGCGGTCCTGACGTCAGAACCCGGCCCAGGGCGTCGGGCGCCGGAACGGGCTCGGAGGGCAGGACGGCGACATGCGCCTCGATCCAATCCAGCGCTACGGAGAGCGGCGCACGGCTGCCGAACCCTATGCCGCGTATATCGGGGCCGCGTACATCTGGGCCGCGCACATCGGGCGGCGTCACGGCGATCCGCCCGCGTCCCTGGCGCCGAGCAGGGCCTCGGTGATGATGTCCCGCTTGTTCTGCAGGTGCCGGGCCAGCAGGGGGCCGAGCGTGTCGCCATCGCGCCGGGTCAGCGCATCCAGGATGGCATCGTGCTCGTCCATCGCGGTCTGCCACCGTTCCGACCGGATGCGGTTGCTCATGTAGCGGGCGCGGCTAATGCGTCCGGCCAGCCCGGCATGGGTCGCCGCCAGCACGGGATTGCCTGCCGCGCGCATGATCGCGGTGTGGATGGCCTGGTTCAGCGCGAAGTACCCCGGCAGCTCCCGCCGCAGGAAATGGGCGTACATGCGGTAGTGCATCCCCTGCACCTCGGCGAGTTCCGCGGGGCCGATGCGCTGGCAGGCCAGGCGCCCGCCCTCGGCTTCCAGGGTGGCGATGACTTCGAACAGATGGACCAGGTGCTCGTCGTCCAGCGTCGCCACGCGGGCGCCCCGGTTGGGCAGCAGGTCCACCAGCCCCTCGGCGGCCAGCACCTTCAGGCACTCGCGCAGCGGCGTGCGGGATACCTTGAAGCGGGCGCACAGCTCGCGTTCCGGCACGCGGGTGCCGGGCAGCAGGTCGCCCTCATTGATGAGGGTGCGAACGCCGTCCAGCAGCCCCTCATGCAGGGACGGCGCGGGCGGGAAGGCATGGACGACGTTGCTGGGCGCGGTGCTGGACATTTGTCGCCAGCATAGTGCGTTGGATGTTGAGTGCAAATTGAATAACAAATTTTGGCCTTGTGCCCGGCGTCGCTTGCGTGCCATGACCCTTTTGCATTCATTTTCGGGAGGGCGCGATGGCGTTCAAGAGCGGCCGGCATTTCCTGCAGATACCTGGTCCCAGCGCCGTCCCGGACCGCGTGCTGCGCGCGATGGACATGCCGACCATAGACCACCGCGGGCCGGAGTTCGCGGTGCTGGGCAAGGCCGTGCTGGCCGGCCTGCGCACGGTGTTCGGCACGGCGGGCACCGTCGTCATCTACCCGGCGTCCGGCACCGGCGCGTGGGAGGCGGCCATCGTCAATACGCTGCGCCAGGGCGACCGGGTGCTGATGTATGAGACCGGGCACTTCGCGACGCTGTGGCGGACGATGGCCGGGCGATTTGGCTTGCAGGTGGACTTCGTGCATGGGGACTGGCGCCACGGCGTGGACCCGGCGGATGTCGAGGCACGGCTGCGCGACGACGCCGGGCACGCGATTAAGGCGGTCATGGTCGTGCACAACGAGACCAGCACCGGCGTCACCAGCCGCATCCCCGAGGTGCGCGCGGCGATGAACCGGGCCGGGCACCCGGCGCTGCTGATGGTGGACACCATCTCCTCGCTGGGGTCGGTGGACTACCAGCACGATGCCTGGGGCGTGGACGTGACCGTTTCCGGATCGCAGAAGGGGCTGATGCTGCCGCCGGGGCTGAGCTTCAACGCCGTGTCGGCCAAGGCGATGGCGGCGTCGGAGAAGGGCGGGATGCCGCGGTCGTACTGGGACTGGCGGGACATGCTGGGACCGAACGCGAACGGCTACTTCCCTTATACGCCTGCGACTAACATGCTGTATGGCCTCAAGGAGGCCATCGCCATGCTGGAAGAGGAAGGGCTGTCGAACGTGTTCGACCGGCACGCCCGGCACGCCGCCGCGACCCGTGCCGCCGTGCGCGCCTGGGGACTGGAGATACTCTGCCAGGACGCGCGCGAATACTCGCCGGTGCTGACCGGCGTGCTGATGCCGGAGGGACATGACGCGGACCACCTGCGGGCGGTGATCCTGGAGAATTTCGACATGTCGCTGGGCCAGGGGCTGGCGAAGGTGAAGGGCAAGGTGTTCCGCATCGGCCATCTTGGGCATTTCAACGACCTGCAACTGATGGGAACGCTGGGCGGGGTGGAGATGGGGCTGCACGCTGCCGGGGTTCCGCACCAGCAGGGCGGCGTGGCGGCGGCGATGGATGTGCTGGCCGGGCGGGCCAACGCCGAGCAACAAAAAGCAGCTTGACGGTGAGAACCGGACCCCTGATGAGGCCTAGGCTTGAAAATCAAGCTTGAAGAAAAGAGGCTATGATGGCGAACCGGCGCTGGACTCCCAGCAGCAACGTGCTGTTGCTGCTTTGCTTGATGTACTTCATCACTTACGTGGATCGTGTGAATATCAGCACGGCGGCCGGTGCATTCAAAGGCGAACTTGGGCTGAGCAACACGCAGCTTGGCTTCGTGTTCTCTGCCTTCGCCTACCCCTATCTGATCTGCCAGGTGATTGGCGGCTGGTTCGGCGACCGGTTCGGCGCGCGCCGCACCCTGATCGTCTGCGGGCTGATCTGGTCGGTTGCCACCATCATGACGGGGCTTATCGGAGGACTTTGGAGCCTGGTCGCGGCGCGGATGCTGCTGGGCCTGGGAGAAGGCGCGACGTTCCCGACCGCGACCCGCGCCATGTCCACCTGGCTGCCCGGCGGCAAGTCCGGCTGGGCGCAGGGCATCACCCACGCCGCGGCACGGCTGGGCAACGCCATCACTCCGCCGGCCGTCGTCGCGTTGGTCGCGTGGGTGTCCTGGCGCGGCTCGTTCGTCGTCATGGGCGTCATCAGCCTGGCTTGGGTCATCGTCTGGGCGTGGTACTACCGGGATGACCCCCGCACCCATTCCGCAGTCACGCCGGCCGACCTGGAGCGGATGCCGCCGCCGCGCACCGTCGCCGCGCAACGCGGGCCGACGCCTTGGGGACCGCTGCTGCGCCGGATGGCGCCGGTCACCTTCGTCTACTTCTGCTATGGCTGGACCCTGTGGACCTTCCTGACGTGGGTGCCGCAGTTCATGCTGAATGCGTACAAGCTGAACCTGAAAGAATCCGCGCTATTCGCAGCCCTGGTGTTCGGCGGCGGCGTGATCGGCGATGCGTTGGGCGGCTGGCTGTCGGACTACATCCTGCGGCGGACCGGCTCGCTGGTGCGGGCGCGGCGCGACCTGGTGATCTTCGGCATGGTCGGGTCGCTGGCCTGCTCCGCCCCGATCCTGTTCATCACCGACCCGATGATGGCGGCGGTGTCGCTGGGCGGCGCGTTCTTCTTCGCCGAACTGACGATCGGGCCGATGTGGGCCATCCCGATGGACATCGCTCCGGCCCATTCCGGGACGGCGAGCGGGCTGATGAACACCGGGTCTGCGCTTGCGGCTATCATCTCGCCCTTGGTGTTCGGCTACATCATTGACCAGACCGGCAACTGGTCGCTGCCGTTCTGGGGCACGATGGGGCTGCTGGTGGTCGGCATTGTCGCCGCGTTCTGGATGCGCCCGGACCGCACCTTTGCCGCCGATGCCGCGGCGGCGCCAAGGGGAGTGGCGAAGGTTGCCTGACGGCACTCACGCGGCGGCGGGCCGGACGCCTGGCGCAACGCCGCTCGGCGACCCGCGCCTGG
>CAXTDP010000631.1:0-3798 GCA_964242295.1 uncultured Acetobacteraceae bacterium
AGCACGGCCTGTTCTATTGGCGGGACGGCTACCCGGATGACCACCTGTTCGCCGATGCCGAGGCGCTGCGCCGGCAGCATGAGCCGCACTTCCTGCTGGTTCACTCCATGGGCATAGACGACGCCGGGCATCGGCACGGCGGAGCCAGCAAGGAATACCGGGCCGCAGCCCGCAAGGCGGACGAGCTGCTGGCCCGGCACATGCCGGCCTGGCTGGGCGACGGTTGCGCCGTTATCGTCACCAGCGATCACGGCATGGGCGACGACGGCAGCCACGGCGGCCCTGGCCCCGATGAGACGCTGGTGCCGTTCTGGCTGTTTGGCGCGGGGCGGTCGCCGGAAGGGATCGCGCTGCGGCAGACCGAGATCGCCGGCACCGCCTGCGCCCTGATGGGCGTGCCGCATGACGGCATGTCCGCCAACCCGGTCCTGCTGTGACCCGGCGCGCCGTGGTCCTGTGGGCCGCTCCCTTCATCCTGGCCGTGCTGGGGTTCGAGGTGCTGCCGGCGCTGTCCGTGCTGTCCGGCAGCTTCGTGCGCGAAGGCGAGTGGTCCCTGGGCAACTACGGCGCGCTGCTGGGCAGCCGGTTCTACCGCGGGGCCTTCGCCACCAGCATCCAGGTGTCATTGCTGACCAGCGCGGTCGGCCTCGGCATCGGCCTGCCGCTGGCGCTGGCGCTGCACCGCCGGACGCCGCCGGTGCAGCGGCGCTTCCTGACGCTGTTCAACGTCGCCAGCAACTTCGTCGGCGTGCCGCTGGCGCTCGCCTTCACCATCCTGGCCGGGGTGAACGGCGTCGTGACGCTGCTGCTGGTGCGGTCGGGGCTGGTGCAGGACTTCAACATCTACTCCCTGCAGGGGCTGATGCTGGTCTATGCCTATTTCCAGGTGCCGTTCGCCGTGCTGGTGCTGTTCCCGAGCCTGGGGGCGCTGACGCCGGATTTGCACGAGCAGGCGCGGCTGATGGGCGCGTCCCGGCTGACCTTCTGGCTGCGCATCGGCCTGCCGGTGCTGGCGCCTAGCCTGGCCGGCAGCTTCATCCTGCTGTTTGCCAACGCGATGGGCACCTATGCCACGGCCTACGCGCTGATCGGCGGCGGCGCCAACCTGGTGACGATCCGCATCGGCGAGCTGGTGGCCGGCGACGTGTTCACCGACCCGAACCTGGCCAATGCGCTGGCTGTGCTGCTGGTGCTGGTGCTGCTGGTGCCGATCCTGGTGGACCAGCTTCTGCTGCGCCGACGCCGTGGCTGAGACGCGCGGGACCGTGATGCGCTGGACTTTGACACGCGGGACTGTGACGCGTGGGACTGGGCAGCCGGGGGCGCTGACCGACCGGATGTTGATTGGGGTGGTGTCGGCCCTGCTGCTGCTGCCGGTGCTTGCGGTGGGCGTCAATGCCGTGGCGACGGACTGGTATTCCGGCCTGGTTCCGGATGGGCTGACGCTGGGATGGTTCGGCACGGTGCTGGGCAACCCGGCATTCCAGGCGGCGCTGGGCCGCTCCCTGTTCATCGCCGCCGGGTCGGTCGTGCTGCAGGTGCTCGTCAGCGTGCCGGCCATCCTTGCGGCGCACTGCTACCTGCCTTGGCTGGACCGCTGGATGGAGCGGCTGGTGGTGCTGCCCTACGCGCTGCCGCAGGTGGTGCTGGTGGTGGGGCTGCTGGGCATCTACGCCAACGATCCGCTGGTGCTGATCGGCACGCCCTGGATACTGCTGCTGGGCTACCTGCCTCTTGCGTTCCCGCTGCTGTACTTGCCGCTCAAGAACAACCTGCGGGCGCTGCCGGTGCACGAGCTGCTGGACGCCGGGCACCTGGTGGGGGCGAGCGACCTGGTCATCACCAGGCGGGTGATCCTGCCCTGCGTCGCGCCGGGCCTGGTGGTCGGGCTGTCCATGGTGTTCGCGCTGAGCTTCGCCGAGTTCGTGTTCGCCAACATGCTGGTGGGCGGCAACTTCCAAACGCTGGCGATCTACCTGTTTGGGCAGCGGCAGAAGGTCGGGCAGGTCACGGCGGTGATCGTGGTGGTCTACTTCGCCGCGATGTGGCTCTCGACCGTGGTGGCCCTGTCAACTTTGCGGCGGCACTCGGCATGAGCCGGCTGGCGATGGACATGCCATGAGCCGGCTGGCGATGGACATGCCATGAGCCGGCTGGCGATGGAGACGCCATGAGCCTGGTCCGCATCCGCGGCTTCGCCAAGTCATACGGCGACACTCCCGTGTTCGCCGGGGTGGACCTGGACGTGGCGCAGGGCGAGATGTGCATCCTGCTGGGGCCGTCCGGCTGCGGCAAGACGACGCTGCTGCGCGCGGTCGCCGGGCTGGTGCAGCCGGACGCGGGCACGCTGGAGATCGGCGGCAAGGACGCGACCCGGCTGCCGCCGCAGTCGCGCGGCATCGCCATGACGTTCCAGCACTATGCGCTGTTCCCCAACATGACGGTGCGGCAGAACCTGGCTTTCGGCTTGCAGCAGCAGCGGTCCGGTGGGGAAGGGCGGCGGCTGTCCCGTGCGGAGGTGGTGGCCAAGGTGGACGCCGCGCTGGAGCTGATGGAGCTGGCGCCCCGCGCCGACGCCCGCCCGGCGGCGCTGTCCGGCGGGCAGAAGCAGCGTGTCGCCCTGGCCCGCGCCCTGGTGCTGGAGCCGGTCCTGCTGCTGCTGGACGAGCCGCTGTCCGCGCTCGACGCGCAGATACGCAAGCGCCTGCGCGACGAGCTGAAACGCCTGCAGCGCGAAACCGGCTTCACCGCCATTCTGGTCACCCACGACCAGGAGGAGGCGCTGGTGCTGGGCGATCAGGTCGCGGTGATGAGCGCCGGGCGCATCGTCCAGGCCGGCCCGGCGCGGGAGGTGTATGACCGCCCGGCCACCCGCTTCGTCGCCGGGTTCATCGGCGACTTCAACGTGCTGGAGCCTGATGCGGTCGGCCGCCTGTTCGGCCAGCACGCCGGCTGTGCCTGGGCCGTGCATCCCGAGGCGTTCGACCTGCTGCCAGCGGCGCCGGCAGCCGGCCGGGATGGGTTGTGGGTGGAGGCGGTGGTCACCGACCTGCGCGTGCATGGTCCGGTGCTGCGCTACCTGGTCCTGGCCTGCGGGACGGAGCTGAAGGTGGACACCCTGAACCGTTCCAGCGTTCCCACCTTGCGCCGCGGTGAGCGGGTCTGGCTCCATCTGGACCACAGCCAGGTGCGGGAGGTCGTCTGAGGGCGGCATCATCCCGACCGCCACTGGTACTCCGAAGCAGGCCGGACGCGGCATCGCTACGGTTTGGGGACAGCCACGTCGGGCTGCCCCGGCTTAGTATCCCGCCAGCCGCGGCAGGGTGGTCGTGAGCTGCGGCACGAAGGCGATCACCAGCAGGCACAGCAGCAGCAGGCCGAGATACTTCATGATCGGCACGACCGTTTCCTCCAGCCGCACTCCGCCAATCAGGCAGGACCCGTACAGCCCCAGCCCAAGCGGCGGCGCGAACAGGCCGATGCCCATGCCGATCACCAGCACGATACCGTAGTGCAGCGGGTCCACGCCGAGCTGCCGGGCCACGGGCATCAGCAGTGGGCCGAAGATGATGAGGGCTGCGGCGCCCTCCAGCACCGATCCCATGACCACGAGGATCACGATGGACAGCAGCAGGAACAGCCAGCTTCCGTGCGCGGCGGACACCTGCACCAGCACCTCGGCGATGGCATGGGGCACCTGCTGCAACGTCAGCACGTAGGCGAGGCCCTGCGCCGTGGATACGATGAACAGCACCATGCCCGACCGAACCGCGGCATGGCGCATGACCGCCGCAGTGC
>CAXTDP010000632.1:0-3795 GCA_964242295.1 uncultured Acetobacteraceae bacterium
AAGATGCGGTCCTTGTCGGCGAGCATCGCTGACTACTCCAGGGTTGTCAGGGTGGTCGGACCACCTTCGGGGGCGGACGTCATGCGGCCTATGGAGGAGCCGGGATGCACCGCCTCCCCGCGGCGGAGCGCCTGCAACAGGGCCACCGTCCGGTCGTAGTCCAGGTCCTCGTGGTAGTCGTCGTCCACCACCAATATGGGTGCGTTCACGCAGGCGCCGACGCACTCCACCTCGCTCATGGTGAACATTCCGTCGGCGCTGGTCTCGTGCCAGGCCTTGATGCCGGTCACGTCGCGGCAGGCACGGGTGATCTCGTCCGAGCCGCGCAGCCAGCACGGCGTCGTGCCGCAGACTTGCAGGTGATAGCGGCCGATTGGGTTGGTGTTGAACATCAAGTAGAAGGTCGCGACCTCGTAAACTCGGATTGGCGGCAATTCCAGCCGGTCCGCCACCACGTCCATCGCCACTGTCGGCACCCAGGCGCTGCCAGTCTGCCGCCGCATCTGATGTTGCACGACATACAACAACGGCAACACCGCGCTTGCCTTGCGGCTGGGCGGATACTTCGTCAGGATCAGCTCGATCTCGCGATTGCTTTCCTCGTCAAAGGCGAAATGCGTCGGCTGCGGGGCACCCAACCCAGTTGATCCATCGCCGACGTCCTCAGATGTGCCATTGGCAACCTGGGAGCCTGCGGCCCCGCCCAAGTTCTGCGACATGCTCTACCTGTCAATCTCGCCGAACACGACGTCCACGGAGCCAATGATGGCCACGGCGTCGGCCAGCATGTGGCGCTTGCTCATGTGCTCGACCGCTTGCAGGTTCGCATAGCCGGTCGGGCGTATCTTGCAGCGGTAAGGCCGGTTAGTTCCATCCGCGACGAGATAAACACCGAACTCGCCCTTCGGGCTTTCAGTCGCGGTGTAGGTGGTTCCGGCAGGGATGTGATAGCCTTCCGTGTAAAGCTTGAAGTGATGGATGAGCGCTTCCATTGACTTCTTCATCTCCTCACGCCGCGGTGCGGTGAATTTCCGGTCCTGTATCTTCACATCGCCGGGCCGCATCTTCTCTAGGCACTGTTGGATGATGAACGTGCTCTGCCGCATCTCCGCCATACGGACGAGGTAGCGGTCGTAGCAGTCGCCGTTGCGCGCCACCGGCACGTCGAACTCCACCTGATCGTAGTTGTCGTAGGGTTGCGACTTGCGCAAATCCCAAGGTACGCCGCTGGCGCGCAGGCAAGGGCCGGTGAAGCCCCAGGCCAGCGCATCTTCCGGCGTCATGATGCCGATGTCCACCGTGCGCTGCTTCCAGATGCGGTTGGTGGTCAGCAACTGCTCCAGTTCGTCTATGAACTTGGGGAACGTGCTGGCCCACTCGCCGATCTCGTCCGCCAGGTTGCCTGGCAGGTCGCGCGCCACACCGCCGGCCCGGAAGTAGTTGGCGTGGTAGCGGGCGCCGGACACCGCCTCGTAGAACTGCAGCAGCTTCTCACGCTCCTCGAACCCCCACAGGCTCGGCGTGATCGCGCCGACGTCCAGGGCGTAGGTCGTGATGTTGAGCAAGTGGTTCAGGATGCGGGTGATCTCCGCGAACATCGTCCTGATCCAGCGCCCGCGCTCCGGCACCGTGATGCCGAGCAGCTTTTCCTGCGCAATTGCCCAGGTATGCTCCATGCACATCGGGCTCACGTAGTCCAGGCGATCGAAGTACGGCAGCGCCTGCAGGTAGGTCTTATGCTCGATCAGCTTCTCGGTGCCACGGTGCAGCAACCCGATGTGCGGGTCGGCACGTTCGACGACCTCGCCGTCCATCTCCAGGATCAAGCGCAGCACCCCATGCGCCGCCGGATGCTGCGGGCCGAAGTTGATGGTGTGGTTGTCCACCTCCAGCACCTTGCTGGTGGTCGGTTTGCCTTCGTCTGGCGTCGTGCTGCTGGTGCCCATGAATGGGCCAAGGCGTGCGTCGTCAGGCATCTACGTGCCCTCCTTCTGCGGAGCCGCAAGCGTGCCGGCCTGCATGTCGGCGGCGCGTGCGGCGATACGGTCGGTGTGCGCCTTCTCGTCGCCCGGCAAGGTGGTCATACCTTCCCAGGGCGAGATGAAGTCGAAGTTGCGGAAATCCTGCGTAAGGCTCACCGGCTCATTGACGACCTGCTTCCGCTCCTCGTCGTAGCGGACCTCGACGTAGCCGGTCAGCGGGAAGTCCTTGCGCAACGGGTGACCGCTAAACCCATAGTCGGTCAGAATCCGGCGCAGGTCGGGTTGACCGCTGAACACGATGCCGAACAGGTCCCATGCTTCGCGCTCGAACCAGGTGGCAACGGGCCAGATGCGATGGACGCTGGGAACCGGCAACTGCTCGTCAGTTTGGATGACGACGCGAACCCGGTGGTTCATTGACACGGACAGCAAATTGTAAACCACGTCGAAGCGCTGCGGACGCTCCGGCCAGTCAACGCCGCATAGATCCATCAACTGCTCGCAGGAGAAACGAGGGTCGGTGCGGAGGAACGCAAGCAGGTCGGCGATGATCAACCGGTCGGCATGGAGCACAAGCTCACCACCCTCCAGCCCGGCGCGCTGCACGCCTGGGATAGCTATGGCAGACTGCGCCAGCGCAGAGAGGCTGGTAGGCGCAACCGCGACGGCCGGCGCCTGCGGCGCCTGCTCGGTGCCATCAACCACGCAGGATCGTCCCAGTGCGCCGTATCTTCTTTTGCAGCTGCATGATGCCGTAAACCAGCGCCTCCGCCGTCGGCGGGCAGCCTGGCACATAGACGTCAACCGGCACGATGCGGTCGCAGCCACGAACGACGCTGTAGCTGTAATGGTAGTAGCCCCCGCCGTTGGCACAGGATCCCATGCTGATGACCCAGCGCGGCTCCGGCATCTGGTCGTAAACCTTCCGCAGGGCTGGGGCCATTTTGTTGGTCAGCGTGCCGGCAACAATCATCACGTCAGATTGGCGCGGGCTGGCCCGCGGGATGACGCCGAAGCGGTCCAGGTCATAGCGCGGCATGTAGGCGTGGATCATCTCCACGGCGCAGCAGGCCAGACCGAAAGTCATCGGCCACAGGCTGCCGGTGCGCGCCCAGTTGACCACCTTGTCCAAGTTGGCGACGACGAAGCCCTTGTCGGCGACCTCGCCGGTTATGCCCTTGATGACCACATCCTGTGCCGCGCCGGGCTGCAGGGCCTCGCGGTTCCAGGCGATATTCGTGTTTTCTGTCGTCACGCTCATGGCGAGACTACTCCCAATCCAGTGCGCCTTTGCACCACTCGTAGATGAAGCCGACTGTCAGCACCGCAAGGAACACCATCATGGAGAGGAAGCCGAACACGCCGATGTCGGCGAGGCTTACAGCCCACGGGAACAGAAACGCGATCTCCAGATCGAAAATGATGAACAGGATCGCGACCAGGTAGAAGCGAACGTCGAACTTGCGGCGGGCATCGTCGAACGGCTCGAACCCGCATTCATAGGCGGAGAGCTTCTCGGCGTAGGGTTTCTGCCGGGCTGCAAGCAAGCTGCCGCCGACCATCGCGAGCGCGATGCCCCCGCCGATGGCGATGAACACCAGGATCGGGAAGTACTCGGATAGCAGCGGCATAGGGCAATCCTTGGGATTGGGCTGGCGCAGTGCTGCGCCGCACCAAGGATATACGGTGAACCCGTCCCCGCCGCTAGGGCGGGGAGGCAAGGTTCAGGTTGTTGTAGTGATCTGCTGCTGCTGGCGCGAGAGACGGGGCTCGAACCCGCGACCTCCGGCGTGACAGGCCGGCGCTCTAACCA
>CAXTDP010000633.1:0-3793 GCA_964242295.1 uncultured Acetobacteraceae bacterium
CCAGCACGATCCCGGCGGCATAGCCCATCAGCAGGATGCGCAGGCTGGTCCAGGCGCGGTTCGGCAGCACCCCGTTCTGGATGTTCTCCCAGCCAGACTGCAGCGTTTCGCTGAGCGTCGGGAACAGCAGCGGGTTGTCGAGGTAGCGGGCATAGCCCTCCCAAATCAGCCCCAGCGCGATCAGGAACAGCGTCTTGCGCAGGGCGCCGCTGTTCCACAGCCGCTCGCCGAACGGCAGCACGCGCTCGACCTCCGGCTGGCCCATGCCGGCGTCCATGGTGGCCTCGGGGTGGACGAGGATGGTGGCGTCAGACATGGGAAGCCCCCGCGTCGGCGTCCGCCTGGTCCACGTCCTCCGCCCCGCGCTCGGTGAACAGCAGGTCGTGGATGCGGGCTTCCAGCCGGGCGGCGCTGCCGTCGCCGGGGTCAATGCGGTCCACGCCGTCTATCTCGGCGCGGACGCGCCCGGGATGCGGCGACAGCAGCAGGATGCGGTTGCCGATGCGTATGGCCTCGGCAATCGAGTGCGTCACGAACATGACGGTGAACTTCGTGTCGGCCCAAAGCTGCAGCAGCTCGTCCTGCATCCGCCGCCGGGTCAGGGCGTCGAGCGCGGCGAAGGGTTCGTCCATCAGCAGGATGTCCGGCTCCATCGCCATGCCGCGGGCGATGGCGACCCGTTGCTTCATGCCGCCGGACAGCGTGTGCGGCAGGCTGTCGCGGAACTTGGTAAGCCCCACCTTGTCAATGTAGCTGCCCGCCCGCGCCTCCGCGTCCCGCCGCTTCATCCGCCGAGCGACCAGCAGCGGGAACATCACGTTCTCCGCCACCGTCTTCCAGGGCATGAGCTGGTCGAACTCCTGGAACACCATCATCCGGTCGGCGCCCGGCCCGGTCACCGTACGGCCCTTGATGCTGATCATCCCCTCGTCCGGGCGCAGGTAACCTCCGACCGCCTTCAGCATCGTGCTCTTGCCGCAGCCGCTCGGGCCCAGCACCACGTAGCGGTCACCTTGCCGCACCTGAAAGCTGACCCGGTGCGTCGCAGTCACCAGCGACGATGGCGTCTTGTAGCGCAACGTGACGCCCTTCACGTCCAATAGCGGTGGGCCGGACGGGGGAAGGCCGGCAGTTGATCCGTCCATGGCTGGCTGCTCTCCAATTTGGCGGCCGAGGGGCAGGAGAAGCCCATCCAGTCCCTCACGCGCGTTGGTTGATCCGTTCATGGTTAGCTGCCCTCCAGGTCGGCAGAAATCGGGAAGAAGTAGTCGGTCCAGGCCTGCGGCAACGTTTTCAGCGTACCGACACGATACATGAGCTGCGCCAGGCGCAACGTTCCCTGCGGTTGCGGCCGGTAGTCGTCCATGCCGGGCTCGCGCATCATCGCCAGCAGCTCGTCGGCTGGCGTCTTGTCGCCGGAGCCGCTGCGGTAGATTTCCACGGCCTCACGCGGGCTGCTGCGAATGAAGGCCGCCGCCTCCATCGTTGCCTCCTTGATGGCCTGGATCACCGCCGGGTTGGCGGCGGCGAACTTGGTGGTGGCGAAGGACACGGAGTTGCTGACGGGACCGCCGGCGATGGCGCGATCGTCGGTGATGCGATGGGCGCCGGCGACCGTCCGCAGCTCCTGGAACATGTACGGCGGCGCGCCGAAGTGGGTCGCAACCTCGTGCCGCGGGTTGGTCAGCGCTACCAGCGCGTCGGGGTGGCTCATCTGCACGGTGTTGCCGTCCAGCCGGGTCGAGCCGTCTGGCCCAAACGCCTGCGTGGCGGCCATTTCCAGCAGCACCGCCTGGGTGCTGACTCGCACCGTGGGAACCGCGATCTTGTCGGCGGCAGTGAAGTCGGACAACTTTTGCAGCCGTGGGTCGCGCGACACCATGATGAGCGGCAGCGCGCTGCTGGCGACGATCCCCTTCACGCCGCCGTGGGTGCGGTCCCACAGCAGCAGCAGGTTGGTCGGACCCGTGTGGATCACATCGATGTTGCCGGACAGCAGCGCATCGGTGGCGTTGCCGCCGCCGGCAAACGCCAGCCACTGAACATGCAGGTCCGGGACACCCAGGGCGGCGGCATGATGCTCGATCAGGTGCTGCTGCTCCATCACGTAGGTCGGCATGTAGATGATGCTGGGCTGGCGCGTGACCCTGATCTCGCGCGCCTGCTGCGCCTGGCTGGCCAGTGGAGCGAGCGCCAGCGTCATGGCGAGCATCAAGATCGAGGCCAGGTGCCGCAAGATGCTGTATTCTCCTCCCTTTGTTGCCGCAGCCTGCGGCCTCCGCGCTAATAGAGGCATAACTTGTCCGTTATGCTACCCATCTTCTGATGGAAACGGTGACTTGTTGTCCGGCTTGGTTGGTGCCGGCCTCCTTGCCTTGACAGGAAGGCGTGTCTTGACAGGCCGGCCTCGGCCCGCCACGGGCAAGCGGTTGCGGTTTGGGGGTGGAATGCGGGTTCTGGGGATAGGCAACCGGATCGACCTGGGCGACCTATACATGGCGCTGCAGCGCGAGGGCCACGACGTCCGCGTCCATGCCGGCGACCCGGCCTATGCCGGCTGCTTCGGCGGCTTGGTGCAGACGATGCCGGACTGGCGCCCGGCGCTGGACTGGGTCGGCCGCGACGGCATCGTGATTTTCGAGAAGGTCGGGCGCGGACAGGAGCAGGACGCCCTGCGCCGCGACGGCTACCAAGTCATCGGCGGCAGTACCCTGGGCGACCGGCTGGAGTACGACCGCGCCTACGGCCAGGAAGTGCTGCGGGACGCCGGGCTGCGGATCGCGGCCGGTGAGGACTTCACCGGGCCAGAGGACGCGGCGGCCTGGCTGCGATCCAATCCCGGGCGCTACGTGCTCAAGCACCACAACAACGCGCGGGCGACCTTCGTCGGCGACCACGGAACCGGGGCGGACGTGCTGTTCCAGTTGTCCCGCACGCCGCCGGGCCGGGTGATGCTGCAGCGGCGCCTGGACGGGGTGGAGGTCGGCGTCGGCGCCTACTTCAACGGCCGCCGCTTCCTGCGCCCGGCCTGCATAGACTTCGAGCACAAGCGCTTCTTCCCCGGCGAAATGGGTGAGATGACCGGCGAGATGGGCACCCTGGCGGGATACGAGGGCGCGCAGCCGCTGTTCGACGCGACCTTGGGCCGGGTGGCGCCGCTTCTCGCGGAAGCGGGGCACATCGGCTACGTGAACCTGAACATGATCGCCAACGAGGACGGGCTGTGGCCGCTGGAGTTCACCTGCCGCTTCGGCAACCCCGGCTTTGCCGTGCTGGCGCCGTTGCAGCGGGACGGCTGGGCCGACCTGCTGCGCCGCATGCTCCGCGACGACTCAACCGAGTTCGCGACCCTGCCAGGCTGGTCCGTGGGCATCGTCCTCACCATCCCCGGTTTCCCCGAGGAGTTGCCCGACGCCGACCCAGCGGCAGACCCGCCGGTGTTCTACCACCAGCCGCCGGACGACCCGGCCCACTACCACCTGTCCGACGTGCGCATGCAAGACGGCCAGCTTTTTGCCCGGCGCCGCACCGGCTACGCGATGGTAGTGACCGGAACCGGCGCCACGGTGCAGGCGGCGCAGGCCGCCGCCGCGGCCCGGGCACGCAACGTGGTGATCCCCAACCTGCGCTGGCGCGGCGACATCGGCGACCGCTTCCTGGCCGGCGAGGAAGCGCGGCTGCAATCCCTGGGCTGGCTGCCGCGGCTGGACCGCGCGGCGTGAGCGGCCCCATCGCCGACTGCCTGGCCGGCGCGATCTCGCCGGAGGTGGCGGTGGCCCGGCTGCTGCTGGGC
>CAXTDP010000634.1:0-3790 GCA_964242295.1 uncultured Acetobacteraceae bacterium
TGCAGCCGACCGCCGACCTGCGCGCCGTGGCCGCCGGGCTGCTGGCGGGGCACCTGGGCGTCCCGCCGGCGGCGATGCCAGGCGTGTTCCCGGGCGGCAGCCTGCAGCCGGTAAACGGCCTGCTCCGGAGTTGACGCCCGGTGCCCGGATCAGCCCGCGTCCAAGCCCGGCGCACGCCGGTCCGGCTTCAATCCGTGATCGGAGACTTGCAGCTTCAGGCCCAACCGCCGCGCGCCCAGACCTGACTGCACCCCGCCCTAGCTCTTGGTGCCGCTTCCCGTTCCCGCCTGGAACAGCCGGCTGAAAGCGTCGCGCATCCCCTCCGGCGTACCCGGCATCAACGACATCCATGAGCGCAGCACGGCGTCGGGGGAGAAGCGGTCGGCGGCCTCGTTCATCTGCGCCTCCATGCGGGCCATGAGCGCGGCCTGCATGGGCTTCACGTCCGGCAGGCCCATGAACTGCCGGGCCTCGTCCGGGGTGCAGTCAATCTCGACGGTGACCTTCATGGGCTGCCCCTGCTGCTGTAGGCGGAGTGTGCCCCGTCCTGGCGGAAACCGGAAAGGGTTGATAGGCTTGGCATAACAACGAGTGCTGCGGGATGCGGTCCCGGCAGGGAGGGATGAGGATGGACTTTCGCGCTTTCATCACGGGGTTCGCGTTGCTGGCCGTGGCGCCGGTAACGGCCGAGGCGGCCGAGGGACCGCGCCTGGCGGTATTCGGCTTCCACCTGACCAATACCTCCCCCGCCGCATCCACCCCGGAGGAGTTGGCCCGGCTGAAACGCCTGGACGCCCAGCTGCAGAATGGCTTGCAGGACCGCTACACGCTGGTGGACATGGCGCCGGTCCAAGGCAAGCTGGCCGGCGTGGACAGCATACGCGGCTGCAACGGCTGCGAGCTGGAGATGGCGCGGGAACTAGGGGCGGAGCAGGTGGCCTATGGCTGGGTGCAGAAGGTCAGCAACTTGATCCTGAACGTCAACCTGGTGGTGGAGGATGCCGCCACGGGCCGGACGCTGAAAGCGGACAGCGTGGACATGCGGGGCAACACGGACGAAAGCTGGACGCGCGGCCTGCACTACCTGCTGCAGGAAAGGATGTTCCGGAACTGATGGACCGGCGTCCGGCCCGTAGCGGCGGCAAAGGCCGACCCACAGGCCAATACGGTCAACGGCGGCCACCGCCGCTTGAAGCAGGCTTGCGCGAGCCGTCAGACAGGGAACCTGCCGCCGGGCAAGCCCGCTTAGCGGCTTCCCAGAGCGCCGGACCTGCAAAGATCTGCTTGGCATGGCTGGCAGCCGGTCAGCAGGCGCGGCTGCGTTGCCGATCCAGGCTTGGGGTTCAAGGCATCCACGGCTTCAAAGACTCGCATACCGCTTGGCCGTGCCGAGAGGCGCCAAGACCGTTGGTTCCTCTGAGATGTCTAGGACCCCCGCGTTGTTTTCCAGCGCCCAGATGGCGGCCTGCGTCCGGTTGGTAGCCCGGATCTTACGCAGCAGGCCCTTGATGTGCGCCTTCACTGTCGTTTCAGTGATCTGCATCTTCCGGGCAATCACTTTGTTCGACGCCCCATCCACAAGCCAGCGAAGGACCTGGCTTTCGCGCGGGGACAGGATAACATCGCGTTCCCCCTTCGGCTTTGCAGCGGCTAAGCCAGGTTCGGCAATGACAGAGAACGGCAGCGGCTCCGCTTGCACCGCAGGCCGCGCCTCCCAACTGGGATGCGGCGAGGGCGCTGGAAACAATGTTTGTCCCAACATGACCAAGTCGAGCGAACGCCGCAGGACCTCGCCTGAGATGTCCTGGGACAGCACGGCATCAACGCCCGATAGGGCGAGGCGGCGGACCAGGCTGGCATCGGTAATGTCAGCAAGTACGACAAAGCGGCTGCGGCGCGGCTCGGCTCGGTTCTGCTGTATCCAGTTCCTAGCCGGCTCGTTCAACGGGACTGTGCCTGGGCCGAGCAACACAATATCCGGCAATGCCCTGTCTTTGGGGGTGAACAGTAAAGTCCTTGCGTTTACTTCCTCCACAACGACGTAAAGTGAGTCAAGAAGTAAATGCTTCAGTCCGTTGGCTGCAAGACGGACGGGCTCGACGATCAGAACTTCAACTCGATGCATTCACGTCACCCACCAGCGTTGCTCACCACTGCCGCTTCCTCCCATTTAGCGGCTTCTCCTCACCGGGCTTTGATGACCGGTGAGGGCCTATAATTTACTCAATCGTCTTTATGATGCGATAAATCTGCTGGCCAATCCGGAATTTACAGCGTCTTCCGCCTTCTATCCTAGCATTTGTAGCGGATTGTTCCTCAATATCATCTAAATAAAGTCTATACCACGAATTTGTGATGTAGGAAAGCTGCGCTGAAATCTGCTTGGCCGCAGGCTGCACGATGTTCCTTCCTCGAACCGAGCGTGACGCAACTGCGCCAGCAACGACCGGCCAACCGATGTCGCGCTCGAGAACTCGACGCCCCGGCCAAACGAAGGCAAGCACGTCAGCGCCGGCAGCCGGTTCGGCGCGGTTGCCAGGAACCGGAGCAGGGCGGCCTTTTGCCCCTCGACACCCGCAGTTCCGCGTAGCGGCCTCGCCGCGCCAGCGGCGACCCGTCGAAGGGCAAGGCCATCAGGAACCTCATGCGGTGCCCAACCCTCCGCATCTTGGCACGACGTTACAAACCCGTGTCAATTGAATGTTGGATGCTCCCATGTTAGCTGCTGTGCAATGCACCTTGCAGCGCTGATGTTTGTAACCGACTTCGCCGACCAGGCAGTGATCTTGCCCGTGGCTGCCGTCGTGCTCCTGATCCTGCTGGCGCAGCGGCGCTGGCGTGTCGCCGGCGCCTGGATGCTGGCGGTCCCCGGCGTGCTCGGAACCCTGCTGGTGCTCAAAATAGCCTGCTATGCCTGCGGCTGGCTGATGCCGGCGTTCGACCTGAACCAGCTCGCCCTGCGCAGCCCCAGCGGACACGTGGCGTCCGCCGCCGTGGTCAGTAGCGGCGTCGTCGCTTTGCAAGCCGGACGCCTGCGAGTCGGGCGCCTACGGGTCGGGGCGGTTTCCGCGGCGTTGGCCGCAGCGCTGGCTGCTGCCGGAGTCATCGGAGCGACCCGGGTGCTGCTCGGCGCTCATTCCATGTCCGAAGTGGTCGTGGCGACCGCCGTCGGCGGGGCCGGGGCGCTGGCGTTCGCCCGGCTGAGTGGCCGACACCTGCAAGAAAAGTCCGGCCTGCCCATCGCGGCGGCGGCGGCCATCATGCTCGTCGTCTTCCACGGCAGCCACCTGCCCGCCGAGGCTGTCATCCAAAGCGCAGCCGCCGCGACGCTGAGGCAGTGGGTTCCTGCCTGCCAGCCAAACTAGCGCCGTCTTCAGTTCGGCCGTAGGCAACCTCCCTCCATACTGCGCGCCGAAGCGCCGCACCCAAAGCTTCATCACAATAGAGTGAGCAACCTGTCTATTTTGGGTTACCCCAAAGGTTGTTTGAAGCTTTTCGCTAATTCCCGTATCGATCCGTTAACAAGTGGTGCGGGCGTGAGCAATCGCTAAAAAAGGTTGCTCACGGCCCACCGCTGGCTTGTCCGGGACTTGCGTCCCCGTTGGAAGGTTCGAAACGATGGGCGTGAAGGCGGCAATCTTGACCAACCATCCCGACACGTGCCCGGCCTGGTGGTCTGGCATCGGCGGGTGCCCAGCCATCGCGGAGCATCGCATCATGCGCTCCGGGCCAGGCGCGCTGGCGCGCCTCCTCTCGTTCCGTCCGGACGTCGTCGTGTCCGGCGAGTTCG
>CAXTDP010000635.1:0-3790 GCA_964242295.1 uncultured Acetobacteraceae bacterium
GGCCGACACCTTCAACCGTTACTTCGAGCCGGAGAACCTGCGCGCCGCCGTGCGCGTGCTGCGCGCCGCCGGGTTCCGGGCGGTGCTGCCGGAAGCCAGGGGCCGGCCGGTTTGCTGCGGGCGGACCTACCTGTCGGCGGGGATGGTGGACCGTGCCCGGCAGGAGGCTGCGCGCACCCTGGCGGCGCTGGACGGGCCGCTGCCGGTGGTCGGGCTGGAGCCGTCTTGCCTGTTGACGCTGCGCGACGAGTTCAAGTCGCTGCTGCCGGGCGAGGCTGCCGAGGCGCTGTCCAACCGGGCGATGCTGCTCAGCGAGTTCCTGGTCCGGCACGATGCGAAGCTGGACCTGCACGAAGTGGCGCCGCGGGCGCATGTGCACGGGCACTGCCATCAGAAGGCGTTCGGCGCCTTTCCGGATGGGGTGGCGGCGCTGCGCCGGGTGCCGGGGCTGGATGTGCAGCCGATCCAGTCGTCGTGCTGCGGCATGGCCGGCGCGTTCGGCTACCAGTCGGAAACGCAGGAGGCATCGCGTGCGATGGCCGAGGCCGGGCTGCTGCCGGCGGTGCGGGCGGCGGCGGGGGAGGACCTGATCGTGGCGGACGGCACATCCTGCCGCCATCAGATCGCCGACCTGTCGGGGCGGCGGGCGGTGCACTCGGTGCAGGTGCTGGACCGGGCGCTGCGGGGTGGGGCGGATCGGCAGGGCGGCGCCCGCTTGTAGCACGCGACTCCGGGGCGCCAGCGCCGGCCGTATCAGAACCCAGCCCTAGCCGCGGAGGGAAGCTGCCGTGGCATCGTGGCGGATGCATCCCGTCCGCTGTCTGGCGTTACGCCGCTCTGGGGCCCGGGCATGCAAAGCTGGGCGTGGCTGTGCCGCACAGGCACCTGGCCTGTGCCGCGCAGGCAGATGGCCCGTGCCGCGCAGGCAGCTTGCTAGTGCCGCGCAGGCAAATGGTTAAGGAGAGGCTGACCGGGGTGACGGCGGGGCGCTTCCTGGGCCATGATGGCGGGGGCTGATGATCCATCAAGCACCAAAGCCGAACAGGGAGGGCGTATATTGCTGAAGCTCGCCAGCCAACTTGCCGTGGCGGCAGGCCTTGCTGCCTGCCTTGCGCTGCCGGCCCAGGCCCAGCCCAAGCTGGGTGACCCGCCGGAAGCGTCGAACATGCGCCTGGTCGGCGCTGACGGCCTGCAGGCACGCAGCGCCTACCAGCCCACAATCCACCAGCAGGGCAACCGCTGGATCGCCTATATCGGCCACCACGGCGGCAGCGACGACATCCCGGACCCGGTCAATCCCATGACGGGGAAAGAGGAGCCGAACGGCACCTCCATCGTGGACGTGACCGACCCGGCGCACCCACGATACCTGCGTCACATCCCCGGCCAGCCCGGCAAGTATGAGAGCGGCGGCGGGCAGATGGTACGGGTGTGCGACGGCGCCCAACTGCCCAAGGGGGACCGGAGCGCGGTCTACATGCTCCGCACCTTCGGCAGCGAGGCGCACGAGATCTGGAACGTCGCCGACCCTGAGAACCCGGTGCTGCTCACCCGCATTGCCGGGCTGAACGACACCCACAAAAGCTGGTGGGAGTGCGATACCGGCATCGCCTACCTGGTGTCGGGCGCGCCGGACTGGCGCACGCGGCGGATGACGCAGGTTTATGACCTCGGCGATCCCGCCCACCCCGTGAAGATACGCGACTTCGGCCTGCCGGGGCAGGAGCCCGGGTCCACCGGGGCGGTGCCGACCGAGCTGCACGGGATGATCTCGACGGGGACGCAGGGCAACCGCATCTACTTCGGCTATGGCACCGACAAGGGCGGGGTGCTGCAGATCGTGGACCGGGACAAGCTGCTGCACGGCCCGGCGGCGCCGACGCCCGAGAACCTTAGGTTCCCCGAGGTCGGCCGCCTGGTGATGACGTCCAGCAACGGCGCCCATACGACGTTTCCGATGCTCGACATGCCGATCCCCACGTTCGCTGCGGACAAGGAGGGCAGCCATCGCGACATGGTCATGATCGTGGACGAGGCTATTGCCAACGAATGCAACGAGCCGCGCCAGATGGTGTGGTTCGCCGACATCAGCATCGAGAGCCGGCCGATGATGGTCTCCAACTACACCGCGGCCGAGAAGGCGGGCGGCTTCTGCGAGCGCGGCGGGCGGTTCGGGTCGCATTCTGCCAACGAGAGCATGGCGCCGGTGTTCTACAAGAAGATGGCCTTCATCAGCTTCTTCAACGCCGGGGTGCGGGCGCTGGACATACGCGACCCCTACAGCCCCAAGGAGGTCGGCTACTTCATCCCGTCCATCACGGCAGCGACCGACAAGCGCTGCGTGACGGTGGACGGGGCGCCCCGGTGCAAGACGGCGATCCAGACCAACAACGTCGAGACCGATGCGCGGGGCTACATCTACATCGTGGACCGCGCCAACACCGGGCTGCACATCCTTGAGCTGACCGGCCCGGCCCGGGACGTTGCCGGGCTGCCATGACCCGGCGGGCACGGCTGGGCGCCGCGTTGGGCTTGGCCGTGGCGGTTGCGGGGGCCGCTGCCGCGGTGCCGCGCGGCGGACCGTCCCAGACGGGGCAGGGCGGCTGGCAGGAGATACAGTGGCCGTTTCCGCGCGATGCCTGGCCGGCGGGCCGTGCCTTTCGTTGTGTGGGCGCTTCCTGCGGCGGGGTGATGGAGGTGTACGTCCGGCCCAAGGTGGGATTTTGCAACTGTGCCACCGGGGTCAGCGGGGATGCGGAGGTGGACGGGGTCAGCGACCTCGACATGATCAGCCCCGACTTCCGGCCGGTCGCCGCGGGCGAGGCGGTGGTGGCGGGCGGGATGCCGGGCCGGATGCGCCGCTACGTGCTGACGACGGGGGACGGCAGGGAGCACATGGCGGCGGGCTTCGCGCTGTCCGCCAGGTGCGACCTGATCGCGGCCGCGGCGCTTGGGCCTGCTGCCGGAACCGATGCTGCCCGGGATGCCATCGTGGCGCTGCTGGCAAGCCCGGGGGTCGCCGGCTGGATCGGGTCGAAGCTGGGCAAGGCCTGATGACTGCCGGCGTCGCCCGGCAACTGGTGGGAACCCGGGGCGCGGTTGCCGGTGGCTTGGCCGAGGTCCGCATCGTCCAGGACCGGGTCGGCTCGGCCGCGATGTCCGTTGGCGCTGCACACGTCCTGCTGCCGCAAGGGGCGGATGCTGTCCTACGGCTTCGGCCTGAAGCCGCTGCATGCCCCGGCGTGGCGATGCAGGGCTGATCCGAACCTGTCGAAGCCGGGACCCCGCCCGAACCGTTGGATCGGGGATGACGGCCTTGCAGGACCCCTTAATCTGCCGGCGCAGATGGGTCCCGCCAGGCGCGCTCGAACGGCAGGCGCCAGGCATGCGGGGCGATGAGCTGGTGGATGGATTTCGGCCCCCATGACCCCGTTGAATAAAGCCGGACCGGGGGTGGCGACGTCAGCAGCGGCTCGGACAGCTCCCATAGCCGCTCGATCCCTTCGGACGTGGTGAACAGGGTGTGGTCGCCCCGCATGGCGTCGAGGATCAGCCGCTCGTAGGCTTCCAGCACGTCGCCGATGCGGCCGGTGTCGTTCATGGCGAACTGCAGGCTCAGCTTGTCCAGGCGCATGCCGGGGCCGGGCCGCTTGCCGTAGAACGACAGCGACATCTTCGATGCATCGGCCAGGTCGAACGTCAGGTGGTCCGGCCCCTGGGCGCCGACGCCGGAGCCGACCGGGAACATGCTCTTCGGCGGCTCGCGGAAGGCGATGGAGATGATGCGCTG
>CAXTDP010000636.1:0-3787 GCA_964242295.1 uncultured Acetobacteraceae bacterium
CGCTTGGCCTCGGCCGGGGCGCCCCCGCCCTCCGCGACCTCTGTCACCGTAAGGCGCGGGCGCATCCGGGCGCCGTAGCGGGCAAGCAGCTCCTGCTCCGGTCCGGCGCGCAGGCGGCCGACGGCAATCAGGTGCATGGCCGCCAGGCGGCCGGGGTTGCAACCCGGGCCGGGACGTGCGCGATGTTGCGGGCATGACCAGCTTGCAACGATGGATGCTTTACCTTGCGATGCCCTGTCTCGCGGCAGCGGCGCGCCCCACCAAGCCTGACCCAGGCGTCCCCGTCGTCATGCAGGCCCGGCCTGGCACGCCGCTCGACGCTGCGGCCCGCAACCTCATGGCCCAGGACCTTGGCGCCTCGGCACGGGCTGGCGAGCGGCCGTTGGTGCTGACCGGAACCGCAAAGCTTGGAGCGGCGTCGGACCGTCCGGCGCTGTTCGTGCAGTTGCAGTCGCCGCGGGAATGCGGCTCTGCCGGATGCAGCACGGTCGTCTATGCCTGGAGCGGTGGGCGCTACCAGCGTGTGCTGGACGGTGCCACCGGACGCATGGCGGTCTCCGCCACCCGGCACCGCGGCATGGCGGACCTGATTGCCGACAAGGAAGAATACCTTTGGAACGGCAGCGGCTATGTCAGCCGTGATCCCGCACCGAATGTTGACCTCCGGCCGCGCCGGCACCCGCATCCCCACCGGAGCCGGCCATCCAGCTAAGCAAACCTCTGGAGGTTTGCGCACACATGAAAAGCTAAGCAGGCTTGCTCGGCCTGGCATGGCTCCAAGCCATCTGCGTGACGGGCCGCGCAGGCCTGCTCAGCCCAGCCGCACGGCAGCGCTGGCCGTTGCAAAGGCGCGGGATACCATTACTCGGCGTCGGGCGCCTCGGTCAGCTCGTCCAGTTCGGCGCCCCACATCCTTTCCAGCCCATACAGGGTGCGTGCTTCCGGCTTGAACAGGTGGATGACGATGTCGCCGGCGTCTATCAGCACCCAGTCGGAGCTGCCGGCGCCCTCCACCTGAATGCGCTTGACGCCGATCTCCTCAAGCTTTTCCTCCAGATGGATCGCCATGGCGCTGATCTGGCGGTCCGCCAGGCCGGTGGCGATCACCATGCGGTCGGTGAAGGCGGCGCGTCCTTCTAGGTCGAGCGTCACCACATCCTCGGCCTTGTCGGACTCCAGGCTTTCGACGATCACGGACTGCATCTGGTCCAGCCGCACGCGATACTCGGGCAGCACTGGGGCGGCTTTCGGCTTGCGGATGCGGGGGCCAGCGGCCGCCGCCTTCTTGCGGGGTGTGCCCGGCACCTTCGCGGCCTCGGCCAGTTCCGGGGCTGGCTGCGGCGGGCGGCGCTTCACGGTGGGGTCGGCGGGTTTCCTGGCTATGTCCATGCTCCTGTGCGGGACCGTGCCGGGGCTATAGCACCTTTCGCGGCGGGATGTGACCCGGCGCGTGACGGAGGCCAGGCCAGCCCTGGCGCCGCGCCGCGCCCGGCCCGCAAGGCCGTGGCAGAGGCCGGGTTCTGCCGTGCCGGGAGGAAGGTCCAGGCCGGCGGCTTGCTGCCGGCCAGCACCGGCGCGGTCCGGGCGGGATGCAGGGAACGACGGAGGCGCTGCGCGGCCATGCTGGCCAGGGCGCGGGCATTGTAGGTCGGGCGCGGCATGACCGCGAAGGGCATCGTCCCGGCGATCCCGGTCCACCGCTGCCAGCGCGGCAACTGCACCAGGTTGTCCGCCCCCATGATCCAGACGAATTCCACGTGCGGGAACAGCCGGCGCAACCGGCGCAGGGTGTCGTAGGTATAGCGCGTGTGCAGCCGCGCCTCGATGTCGGTCGCCAGCACCCGGCGTCCGTCCGCCAGGCGCCGGGCGCTGGCCAGGCGGTCCGCGAGCGTCGCCATGCCATGTGCCGCCTTCAACGGGTTGCCAGGCGACACCAACAGCCAGACTTGATGAAGCTGCAGCCGCCGCCGGGCCAGGCGGGCGATATGCAGGTGGCCCTCATGCGCCGGGTTGAACGAGCCGCCGAGCAGGCCCACCCGGGTGCGGCGCCGGTCACCCCACCTCCCCACCGGGTCCGGCTGGATCAGGCGCGCACCTGGCCGGTTCCGGTGATGACGTAGCGGTACGTCGTCAACTGCTCGACGCCCACAGGCCCACGGGCGTGGATGCGTCCGGTGGCGATGCCGATCTCGGCGCCGAAGCCGAACTCCCCCCCGTCGCAGAACTGGGTGGACGCATTCCACAGCGCCACGGCGCTGCCGACCCCGCGCAAGAAGGCATCCGCGGCGTCCGGGTCCCCAGTGATGATCGCCTCAGTATGCTCGCTGCCGTAGCGGGCGATGTGGGCGAGGGCACCGGGGACACCGTCAACGACGGCGACCGAGAGCACAGCGTCCAGCCATTCCGTGGCGAAATCCTGCCCGGTCGCGGCGGGTAGGTCCGGCAGGATGGCGCGGGCGCGGGCATCGGCGCGGAAGGTGCAGCCCAATGCAACCAGGTCACCCACCAGCAAAGGCAGCAGGGCAGGGGCGCAGGCGGCATCTATCAGCAGCGTTTCGGTCGCGCCGCACACGCCGGTGCGGCGCATCTTGGCGTTGGCGAGGATCGAACGCGCCATCGCCGGATCGGCGGCGGCGTGCACGTAGGTGTGGCACAGGCCCTCGGCATGGGCGAGCACGGGCACGCGGGCATCGCGCTGCACCCGCTCGACCAGCGAGCGTCCGCCGCGGGGGATCACCAGGTCCAGCAGCCCGGAGCCGCCCAGCATGGCGGCCACGTAGCCGCGGTCGGTGCCGGGCGCCATCTGCACGGCGTCGGACGGCAGGCCGGCATCCGCCAGGCCTGCGGTGATGGCGGCGTGGATGGCGCGGGCGGAATGCTGGCTGTCCGAGCCGCCCCGCAGCAGGACGGCGTTGCCGGACTTCACGCACAGCCCGGCGGCGTCGGCGCCGACGTTGGGCCGGGATTCGTAGATCATGCCGATCACGCCTAGCGGCTGCGGGATGCGCCGGATACGCAGGCCGTTGGGCCGGGTCCAGTCCGCGAGGGTGCGGGCCAGCGGATCGGGCAGGGCGGCGATGCTATCCAGGCCATCGGCCATCGCCTCGACCCGAGCAGGCGTCAGGGCGAGGCGGTCGCGGAAGGCCGGGGTGCCCTGGTGGGCGTGGAGGTCGGCTTCATTGGCCTGCAGGACCGCCGGGGCCTGGACGCGCATCCGTGCGGCGGCAGCGCGCAGGCCGGTGGCGCGCTGGGCGTCCGGCATGCTGGCCAGGACGGCGCTGGCCGCCCGGGCGCGGCGGCCGGCGTCGTGGAGCCAAGTGATGGCGGCATCGGTGATCTGGTTCATGGCGCAGTGATCTTGACGGGGCCGGAGCGGCTGCGCCAGGGCGTTGTGCGGCGGCCTACGCAGGGCCGCCATCCCGATTCCGTCATGCGCTTGACGATGCACCGGGCCGAGTGGACAGCCAAGCTGCCCGCGTGATGAGGCTGGGATCATCTCCGCCGAGGAGGCGGCAAGCGCCCCGCAGCATTACGCCAGCACCAGATCGTCCCGATGCACGATCTCGTCCCGGCCCCGCCAGCCCAGCACCCCCTCGATCTCATCGGACTGGCGTCCGGCGATGCGCCGGGCGTCGGTGCTGGCATAGGCGGTGAGTCCGCGGGCCAAGACGGCGCCGTCGGTGTCCTGCACCAGGACGGCATCACCGCGCTCGAATTCGCCCACCACGTCGCGCACCCCGGCGGGCAGCAGCGATCGCCCGGCGGCGAGCGCCCGTGCGGCGCCGCC
>CAXTDP010000637.1:0-3780 GCA_964242295.1 uncultured Acetobacteraceae bacterium
AGGCCACCGGCCGCACGTCCCAATACCGGGCAAACGCATGCAGGCGGTCGTTGAATTCCACCTCGCGCGTTACCGCGTCATGATGCTTGACCAGGGCTGCAGCATTGTCGAGCAGCACCTCCCCCGGCAGCCCGCCGAAGTGGCGGAACGCGCCCTCGATGCCCTCCAGCCACGCCGACTGCCGCTCGTGCTGAAACGCCCGGGCATACACCCGCCGCGAGTAGCCCAGCGTGGCGACAAACAAATACACCTTACCCCGCTCGCAGCCTTCCACCTCAACCCGGCGCTGGCCGAAGTCGATCTGCAATTGACGGCCCGGCGGCGTCTCAAACCGCACCGTCGCCAAAGCCGCCGCCGCAAGCTCGCGGCGCAGATGCGACACCGATCGCTCCACCGTCCGCAGGCTGGCCACCACGCCCAGCTCGGACGCCAGCTCCTGGCGCACCACGTCAGCATTGCCGTAGTGGCGGCGGAACCGCTCGGTAATCCACTCCGTATGCCCGGCAAGCAGGCTGGGCCGGGCCGGAACCCGGCACGATGACCAGCCCCCTGCAGCCACATACCGCTGCACAGTCTCCCGGTTGCAGCCCACCTCAGCCGCAATCCTGCGCGTGCCCCAGCCCAACCCGTGCAGCCGCAATATCGCCGCCACCTCGTCCGGCGTCCTCATCCCTTGTCTCCGTCCGTCTGTGACGGACGCAGAAACGCTTACCTGGTCAACCAATTCGCCGCTCCCCTGCTACCCAGGGGTGGATGGGTTCCTGATGACGCTACCGGATGGGTTTACCGTGTCGCCTGACAGGCAATCGCGTGCCGGAGGTGTGGATGACGAATCGCAATGCGCAGGCACACCCAGTGCGCGCGCATCTCGACGCGCTCGACGCGGCTGTTCCTCCGGAGCCGGACGAGCCTCGTTATGATGCACCCAAGTATCTGTCGCCCACCGACCCCGCTGTGGCGTGGAGCATCAAACACGGCGTGGGCATGTTCGCCTACGAGACCAACCTGCTGGTGGACACGGCGCACGGCATCATCGTCGATATGGAAGCGACGCCGGTGCGACTCTGCATTCCAGGCTTAGCAAGCGCCTCGTTCGATGCCCGTCCAGGCAGTCGCGGCGATGACGAGGCCCTAGCCGTCCGGTCTGGCGATTGAGATGCGCAGGCGAGTTGACCGGTGAAGAAGACGGGCGCCGCTGGCCAGGCCGAGCACACCGAGGGCGACGGCACAGACCGTCCTGGCCAGGCTCAAGTCCAGCGTCGTCGCGACCCAGACGGCAACTCCGGCCGCACACATGAGCACGACCGCAAGCGCCCGCCTCATTTGCAGCAGCACGTACGGCGCATCGTTCAGATTCCGGCCGGCGATGCCCGACCCGGGCGCCGCTTGGGACCGACTGGAACGACCGGCACGCGCATCGTCGATGCCCGCGGAGGGATTGCGGAACCCGGCGAGCTGAAGTGCCGCCTCTGCGACCTGAACCTCCGCATACGTGAGAGCGGTTGCCAAGCCCTGTGACTCCAACGCGATCGAGGCGCCGACGCCGGTGGGCTTCGGGCCGGATACATGCTCCGCCTGGAGGCGGGCGGTCGCGAGCGTGTCGGACGCGTGTTGCAGCAGGACACGGGCCGTCCTGCCCGCCGAGGCCGCCGCGGTGTCGATATCTGCAAGGGGGAGCGCGTGGGATGCAACGTCTGACGCAGGGGGCCACCGGCTGTCTCGTGGCATCGGTTGTTCAGAACTTGCGACGGCCGGCGCGGACGGACGCGCCGTCGCGGACGGGTCATAACCGCCCGGTTCGACACGGTCGAGTGCGCCCGGTGTCTTGACGGAGATCTGGGGGAGCAGCGCCTTGGGGATCGCGGTGCCGAGCTCTGTTGCCACGGATGCCGGCGAGGACAGGCCGTGACCATCCGGCACGACGCGGCCGAGTGCGGTGCCCAGTGCCTCGACGGAGACCTTTGCAGTGCCCGGCGACGTGGGCACTGCCTCGAGGGGTACGACGGGCGACCGGACTGATGGACCGTAGGCCTGACCGCCGGCCATGTCGGCGCCGGGTGCCGGCCTCGCCCCGGAGCGGGCAGCCGACAGCCCGGGCGCGGAGCTATCCTCATTGAGGCCGTCGGGAGAGAGCGCCGCGAAACGCGTGCCGACACCTCGGGCCGCCTCCGCCAGCTTGTTGACCAACGGGGCTAGGCTTGCCAGAGGCACGCCCGTTGCAAGCGAGTTCACCTGCTCAAGCTCCTGAACGACTTGGCCGAGGCGCTGGACCGTCTCGATCAATCCGCCCACCCACAAGCGGGACGAGGCTGCTGCCGACATCACCACCACGTCACCCGGGCTCACCCGGACATTCGGCTCCGTACCGAGCCGCGCCGCTGCATGGGCTGTGACCCGCCCCTCCGCGAGCGGCAGTCCAGTCGGGACAACGGGCGACGCCGCACCCTGGACCCCAATCATGTTTTGATCCGCCTCATGGTCGGTACGAACGCCCGAATAGCTCCGGCTCAGGCTCTCTCTGCGGCGCGATGCCGAACCCAGGCACCGCGCCGCGCCGAACGGTGGAAGAGTTCGTGTCGACATCAAGCCCATCATTCGACTTCATGATGTCGCATGACCAGCGCCACCCTGGCGGACGTCCGATCATCGTGCCGCCGCGAGTGTGCCCGCATTCGCAGACCAAACCGCTCAAGCTGACCTGCTGCACGTCGCGCTCCTCGATGCAGCGGGGCCAAACGCCTGGCAACACTTGTGTTGCAGCTTGCCCGACGGTCGAGCCGAACGCGAGGATGATCAGCAACACCGCTCGTCTGAGCCTCACGTTGAAGTTTTCTCACTGGTGGGGCAGGGCTGGCGCATGGAGAGTCCCGGGAAGGAGGATTGTGGTGCCTCTACGGCGCGACGTGGCGAATGCCCAGAGGCTAGTTAACCTATCAACCAAAAAGCGTTTTACAGACAAACATATGCTACTCATTCTGCTCACGCCAGATCCAACTTGGATTTGACAAGATGGGGGTCCTGATATGATGCCGTCGCTGGTGCCCTCTACCATGCCTAGGGCCAGCTTGCCCCAGGGCAGTCCCAGCGTCTGACCGGATATCCATGGCAACCAAATCAGCCCCTGGCAGGCCGGTATCATACGGCTCCGACGAACCTACCTTCCTCAGTTCCGCCCGAAGCCACGATGTGTCACTCAACGCCGTCTGATAGGTTTCTTGATCGGTATTCAATTACCCTCATTGATGCAGCTGTGTGGCCGCCTGCGCCATAATCATTGCAGGTCAGGTCATAGCTGACGTTGACTACATGACCGGTACGGGACAACTCCTGTGGCATGATCCCGGCCGCAGCGCGTGTGTCACCTATTCGGTCGTACACTGGTGGCGAAGTCGCCTGGTCGCCTCAACAAGCAACTATGATTTATAGTGTCGCATCATGAGGCAAGGAAATTGCCGTTGTGCGGCCGAGGGCAATATAAAAGAACAAACAACTGAAATCGCCGCCAGCGTCCAGTCCGCATCGGCTGGAGGAACGCATTCGCAGGAGTTAAATCCATGGGTGCCCTGAGCGAGACGGAGGCTGTGGCCTGGGTGCTGGCATTGCATGGATAATGGGCGCGGGGCGGCACGCCCCGTGCTGCCGTCCATTCGGGCAGGATGTTGAGCAGGCCGCCCCGTTCCCACACGGGCCTGCCTCAACGGGACGGGGCTGTGCCGCGACAGGATGGGTGCCGACGTGGGTCAGGGGTGCCCCATCCCGGGCCTCATTCGCGGTCGGCCG
>CAXTDP010000638.1:0-3776 GCA_964242295.1 uncultured Acetobacteraceae bacterium
TGGACCAGCGACGTCCAGTGCCGCGCGGCGTGATCGGCCGCCGCGAGGCGGGGTGCGGCGGAGGCCACGAGGTGCTCCGCCGCCGGCGGCACATCAATCGGGGTCTCGAGCGGCGGCACCGTTTCGGCGCAGCGCGGCTCCGCCCAGCCGCAGCGGGTGCGGAACCGGCAGCCTGACGGCGGATCGATCGGGTTGGGCGGGTCGCCGGCCAGCGGCAGCTCCCGGGTGCGCCGGTCCGGGTCGAGCGTCGGCTTGGAAGCCAGCAGCGCCCGTGTATACGGGTGCCGCGGCCGGGCGAACAGCTCCTCGACCGGCCCGGTTTCGACCACCCGGCCGAGATACATCACCAGCACGCGGTCGCTGAGATACTCGATCACGTTAAGGTCGTGGCTGATGAACAGGTAGGTGAGGCCGAGCCGCCGCTTCAACTCCTGCAGCAGGTTCAGCACCTGCGCCTCGACCGACTTGTCGAGTGCCGCAACCGCCTCGTCCAGGATCACCAGCCGCGGCTGCAACGCGAGCGCGCGGGCGATGTTGACGCGCTGGCGTTGCCCACCGGACAGTTCGTGCGGGTAGCGGCGGGCGAACGAGCGGGGCTCAAGGCCCACCTGGCCGAGGAGCTCCTCCGCGCGCCTTGTCGCATCCGCTGCCGGGAGTCCGTGCATGCGGGGCGCGTAGGCGATGCTTTCCACGGTCGTCATGCGCGGGTTCAGCGACGAGTAGCTGTCCTGGAACACCATCTGCATCTGCCGGCGCAGCGCGGCAACCGTGATGCCGTCCTGCGCGCCGACCTCCTCGCCGTCGAACGTCAGCGTGCCGGCGTCCGGGGCCACCAGGCCCATCAGCAGCCGCGCGGTGGTGGACTTGCCGCAGCCGCTTTCGCCGACGATGCCGAGCGTCTCACCCTTGCGCACGGAAAACGAGATGTCGTCCACCGCCCGCACGGTCGCGACCCGGCGGTTCAGCACGCCGCCGCGCATCGGGAAGTGCTTGCGCAGGCCGTCCACGATCAGCATCGGCTGCGCCGGGCCGCCGCGGTCGCGGGGATCGGGTTCCGTCATTTGTTCAGCCGCACGTCCATGGCGCTGCGGAATCCGTCGCTCATGAGGTTGAAGCACATGGAGGTGACGAAGATCATGACGCCGGGCAGCGCCGCGACGGCCGGCTGCACGTAGATCGCCTGGCGCAGGGAGTTCAGCATCAGTCCCCACTCGGCCCGTGGCGGGGTGACGCCCAGCCCCAGGAACGACAGCCCGGCCGAGAGGATGATGGACAGGCTGATCAGGCTGGTCGCATAGACCAGGATCGCGCCGAGCACGTTGGCGAGCACGTGGTGGCGGATGATCTGCATGGTGGTGGTGCCGCTGGCGCGCGCGGCGTCCACGAAGTCGAGGTGCCGGGCCTGCGCGGTCACGGTTTCGGCGATGCGCACCATCGGCGGCACGAACACCATCGAGAGGGCGATCACCGCGTTGGACAGGCCGCTGCCGAGCAGGCCGCAGATCGCGATCGCGAGCAGGATGGAGGGGAAGGCGTAGAACACGTCCATGGTCCGCATGATCAGCGTGTTGGCGAGCCCGCCCACGTAGCCCGCGACGATCCCGAGCAGCCCACCCACCACCAGGGACGCCGCCACGGGCGCGATCCCGGCCAGCAGCGACAACCGTGCGCCATAGGCCAGCCGCGCCCAAAGGTCCCGCCCGGTTTCGTCCGTGCCGAGCCAGTGGCCCGGCGTCCCCAGCGGCTTCAAGCGGCGCAGGACGCTGCCGGCATACGGGTCCTGTGTGGCGACAAGCGGCGCGAAGATCGCCATCAGCACGATCAGCAGCAATATCATCGACACGGCCAGCGTCACCGGGTCGCGCAGCAGCCGGCCGCCCACCGCGCGCCAATAGCCCGGCGTGACAGGGGTGGCCGCAAGGCCGGGCAGCCCGGCGGGCGTGGTGAGCAGCAGGTCCGACATGGCGTTGCGGCTCCTAACGCCTGATCCGCGGATCGATCGCCGCCTGGGCGACGTCAACCAGCAGGTTGAGCAGGACGAAGAAGGAGGCGAGCACCAGGATGGTCGCCTGCAGGACCGGGATGTCGCGGCGGAAGATGGCAAGGTTGAGGAGGTTGCCGGAGCCCGGCCAGTTGAACACCGTTTCGACCAGGATGGAACCGCCGAGCAGGTAGCCGAACTGCAGGCCCATCAATGCCAGCACCGGGGGTGCGGCGTTCTTCATGACGTGGCGCAGCACCGGACGCCGGGTCAGGCCCTTGGCGGACAGGGCGGACACGAACTCCTGCGCCAGCACCTCCAGCACCTGCGCGCGCACCACGCGGCCGACCACGCCCATGGGGATCAGCGACAGGGTGATCACCGGCAGCACCAAGTATTGCAGCCGGTCCCACAGCGGGAGCTGGTCGTCGCCCATGCCTTGCGCCGGCAGCCAGTCGTGCAGGACGGAGAACGCCAGCACCAGCACGATCGCAAACCAGTAGTGCGGTATGCTGACGCCCGTGGTGGCGAGCGCGGTGCACAGCTTGTCCGGCCAGCGCCCGTGGTGGAACGCGGAGATGAGCCCGAGCGCGATGCCAAGCGTAAAGCCCAGGACGGCGGCAAGGACGGCGAGCACGAGGGTGTTGCCGAGCGCGTCAATCAACTGGCCGAGCACCGGGGCCGCGTTGAAGATGGAAACGCCGAAATCGCCCCTGACCGCGTGACTGAGCCAGAGCAGGTACTGGATCGGCAACGGCTGGTCGAACCCGTAGGCGGCCTTCATCTGCGCGATCACCTCCGGCGATGCATCGGCCGGCATCAGCAGGTCGATCGGGTTGCCGGGCACGATGTGCACCAGGCCGAAAACGACCAGACTGACCCCGACCAGGATCGGGACGGCGTGCAGCAGTCGCCGGGCGAAGAACAGCAGCATCGATGCCTCCTTAAGCACGGGAACGGTTTGTCTGCTCGTACCGTCAGCATAACGCTTGCATTTTTGACTAAATCGCCGCCCACTGCAACCGTCGATGTCAATGGGTGCTTATGTTTCGCACTGACAAACCCGGAATCATAGAACTTCTGTCAATGGAGTAAGCATATGCACAGGATGGAGCTTAACAAACAGGCACTGCAACGTATCCTGGAGCGCCGTGGCTCTTTGCATCCTTTCCCCAATATCGATCCCCGGCGGACCGCCCATGTCGTGGTGGATCTGCAGAACGGCTTCATGGCCCCGGGCGCGGTGGCGGAAATCCCGACAGCCCGTGAGATCGTGCCCAACGTGAACCGGATCAGCGCCGCGCTCCGCGACGCAGGTGGCGTGGTGGTCTACATACAAAACACCTTCGATGCCGAAGCGGTCGCGACCTGGCGCACCTACTTCGACTATTTCTGCACGCCGGAGCGGCGCGCCGGCATGATCGAGGCGTTCACGCCCGGACACGTGCAGCACGAGGTCTGGCCCGGGCTGGACGTGCTGCCCGGCGACCTGAAGGTGCGCAAGCGGCGGTTTGGGGCCTTCGTCGGCGGCGCGTCCGACCTCGACGGCATCCTGCGCGCCCGCGGCATCGACACCGTGATCATCACCGGCACCGCCACCAACGTGTGCTGCGAGTCCACCGCCCGGGATGCGATGATGCTGAACTACAAAGTGTTCTTCGTCGCCGACGGCAACGCCACCCACACGGACGCCGAGCATAACGCGACGCTGACCGCCATGGCCAACATCTTCGCCGACGTGAGCACGACCAACGAGGTGGTGGCGCTGATCGAAGCCGCCGGGCGACCGGTCGCG
>CAXTDP010000639.1:0-3764 GCA_964242295.1 uncultured Acetobacteraceae bacterium
TTGGACGCGATCCTGTGCATGGGCCTGGACGGCCAGATGCGCTACGCGTCGCCAGCCTTCCGCACGATCACAGGATGGAGCATCCAGGCGGCGCTTGCCTCCAATCATCGCACCTTGGTCCACACGGATGACCACCCCACCGTGTCCCGGATGCTGGACAGGCTGCAGGCCGGAGAGTTGGGGGCGAGCTGCCGCTATCGGTACGTGTGCCCAGACGGATCGTATGTCTGGGTCGAGGCCTGCTTCCAGGTTACGTCCGGCCAGTATGGGCTTGGGTCGGGCTATGCTGGGAGCATTCGCGACATCACGGATCGCAAGCACCTGGAGGAGCAACTCGCCGCCGCGCAGGCCGAGTTGGCACGGGTGTCAGCCATTGACGGCCTGACCCGGCTGCTGAGCCGCAAGCGTTTCGATGACTCGCTTGCGGCGGAGTGGGCGCGGGGTGGACGGGACGAGCAGCCGCTGTCCCTGCTTTTGCTGGAGATTGACTACCTTGAAGCCTACACCAGCCTGCATGGTGCGCTGGCCAGGGACGAAGTGCTGCGCATCATCGCGGCCTGCGTCCAAGGCCGCCCCCGCCGCACGACCGATCTTGCCGCCCGATACGGAGAGGAGGCGTTTGCGGTTCTGATGCCGCACACGGACGGGTTTGGCGCCATGATGATGGCCAATCAGATCCGGGATGCGGTGCTTGACCGCAACTTGCCGCATGCGCGTTCCCCGCATGGGGTCGTAAGCGTCAGCCTTGGCGCGGCCACCTTGACCCCGTCGCATGGCTTCCTGTCCACCAATCTAGCTGCCAAAGCCGAACAGGCTCTGGGCGAAGCCCAGCAGCTCGGGCGCAACAGGATCGAGGCGGACGCGGCGGTGGCGGCGGCGGCAGCAACGGCGGGTGGCTGGTTCGACGGGTCAGGAAATTCCTTCCCAGAAAAGTCGTGACTTCAGACCCCCTCGGTGAGCCTTCGGCGAATGTTCCGGGCAACCTCTTTGCGGGCGCGGTGCTAAATGGACGGCAGGGTGACAGCAGTGTTCGATCAGTGCCTCGGGAGTAGGGCAAGGTGCGACAGCCTGCAGGCGCAGGTGCATCTGCGCGACCATGCCCTGGACAAATTGCGCCAAGGCGTGTGCGTGTTCGATGGGCAGCAACGGCTGCTTTTGTTCAACCGCTGTTACGCGGAGATGTACCAGCTGCGGTCGGAAGATTTGTGGATCGGCATGACGCTGCGGGACGTCACGGCCATGCGCAATGCCGCGGGCACCGGGCCGGGGATGCCGGAAGAGGAGTACTTGGCCTGGCGGACTCGTATACAGGTTAGGAACGAGATCACAGAAACCGTGGTCGTGCTGCACAATGGTCACGTGCATGAGATCCATCAGGAGCCACTACCTGGCGGCGGCTGGGTGTCGACGTTCGACGACATCACCGAACGACGTCGTAGCGAACACCACATCCAGCACATGGCGCATCACGATGCGCTGACAGGCCTGCCGAACCGAGTGCTGTTCGCCGAGCGGCTGCGAGATATGGCTGCGCGCCTGGGTCGGTCAGAGGAGGTGGTCGCGGTGCTCTGCCTGGACCTCGACCACTTCAAGGAGGTGAATGACAGGTTGGGCCATCCAGCTGGGGATGCCTTGCTACAGCAGGTAGCGGAGCGGCTGCAACGGGAGGTGCGACAAACCGACACTCTGGCGCGGTTGGGTGGTGACGAGTTCGCGTTCATCCTCCACGACTTGCAGGAGCCGGCGGAGGCGTCGAGCTTCGCGGCTCGGGTGATCTGCGCCTTGTCGTCGCCGTTCAGCTTGGAAGGACAAGTTGCAATCATCGGTGTGAGCATCGGCATCGCCTTGTGCTCCGGTGCGGATGCCCAGACGGAGCCGGACCACGTGCTGCGCTGCGCCGACATGGCGCTGTATCGGGCGAAAACGGAAGGACGGAATGGCTACCGGTTCTTTCAGCTCGGCATGGACACCCAGTTGCAGCGGCGGCGCTCGATGGAGCGGGATTTGCGGCGAGCGTTGGCGGAGGAGCAATTCACGCTGCACTACCAGCCACAGTTCGACCTTGGCACTCGGCGCCTAACGGGGGTGGAAGCGCTGCTGCGCTGGCACCATCCGGAGCAGGGCATGATCGTGCCCGACAGCTTCATTCCACTTTGCGAGGAGACCGGCCTGATCTTGGCGGTGGGGAAGTGGGTGCTGCAGGCAGCGTGCGCGCAGGCAGTGCAGTGGAAGGGAGTGCGGCTTGCGGTGAACTTGTCGCCGATGCAGCTCCAGTGGGCGGGTTTCGTGGAATTGGTCGAGCAAGTGCTGCGAAAGACGGGTTTCTCGCCCGACTTGCTGGAGCTGGAGATCACTGAGGGCATGCTGCTGCAGGATACTGCACAGACGCTGAAGGCGTTGAGTGATCTACGGGAGCTTGGAGTGGGGATCGTGCTCGATGACTTCGGCACTGGGTATTCGAGCCTGAGCTACCTGCGGCGGTTCCCGTTCGACAAGCTCAAGATAGATCTCGGGTTCGTGGCGAACGTGGTGCAGGACGCGGGGACGAGGGCAATCGTGCGGGCGATTGTGACTTTGGGGCAAAGCTTGGGAATGCGGGTGAACGCGGAGGGGATCGAGACCCCGGAGCAGCTCGCGTGCTTGCGGGCGCTGGGGTGCGACGAGGGGCAGGGTTTCCTGCTGGGCCATCCAGTCGTGCCGGACAAGATCAGGGGGCTGCTGACCATGGTGGGAGACGAAGCGTGGCAGATTGCCAGCGAGCCCGTGTCTTGACCAACGACATAGGATGCTATGACGAGCGACCTTCGGACACCCACAAGGGCGAACTCGGGTCAGAGTCTGGCAGCGGCAGTGCTGCAGCTTCGAACCTGATCCCACCGCTGCCGACCGCTACGCCGGCCGCGAGCACATCCCAAAGGGCGCGTATGACGCAACGGCTCAGCAGGTGCCAAGCCTGTCAGTCGCCCGAGGAGATCTTTCCATTCACCATGGCTTTCCAGCCGATCGTGGATGTTCAGGAATACCGGATCGACGCTTACGAGGCTCTGGTGCGCGGGCTGGATGGCGAAGGCGCTGGGCAGGTTCTGGCGCGGGTCAACGCCGAAAACGTCTACAAGTTCGACCAGGCTTGCCGCGTCAAGGCCGTCGAGATGGCAGCCAGTCTTGGCATGAACCGGCAGCTCAACATCAACTTCCTTCCCAATGCCGTCTATAATCCTCGCACTTGTATCCAGGCCACCCTGGAGGCAGCTGCCCGCACCGGATTCGATCCAAGACGCCTGACGTTCGAGATCGTCGAGTCGGAGACGATCTCCGACACGCCCCACCTGCTCAACATCATCGCGGAATACCGCAAGCAGGGCTTCAAGATCGCGCTGGATGATTTCGCGACCGGCTACTCCGGGCTGGCGCGGCTGGCCGAGTTGAAGCCCGACATCGTGAAGCTCGACCGAGCGCTGGTAAAGGATTGCGACAAGGACCGGACCCGGCTGGCGATCATAGCGAGCATGATCGCGCTCGGCGCTGAAGTGGGCATCAAGGTCGTTGTCGAGGGCATGGAACGTAAAAGCGAGGTTGACGCACTACGCTCTGTCGGAGCTCGGTTCATGCAAGGGTTCTACTTCGCCAAGCCCGTCTTCCAAGGCATCTGCTCCATTGAGGCCATTTTTCCAAGTGTGGGCTGAAAGTCCGCTTTGGATGCGTCATAAAGTAACCGCATCATATTTTAGTTTCTGAGGTTTGATGGTGTAGTTCCATTCGCCGTG
>CAXTDP010000640.1:0-3754 GCA_964242295.1 uncultured Acetobacteraceae bacterium
GGCGGCGCGGGTGATCCACGCCGCGGGCGGCAGCGTGCGCGGCAAGACGGTCGCGGTGCTCGGCCTGACGTTCAAGCCGGAAACGGACGACATGCGCGACGCCCCGAGCGTGCCCATCATCAGCCGCCTGGCGGAGCAGGGGGCGGCGGTCCGCGCCTTCGACCCCGTGGGCATGGTGCACGCCAAGGACATGCTGCCGGAGGGCGTGCAGTTCTGCGCCGACGCCTACGACGCCGTGACCGGCGCGGACGTGCTGGTGCTGGTGACGGAGTGGAACGAGTTCCGCGCCCTGTCCCCTGCCCGGCTGCAATCGCTGATGCGCGGCAAGCTGGTCATGGACCTGCGGAACGTGTTCGATCCGGTGGCGATGGCGCAGGCGGGGCTGGACTATCACGGAATCGGGCGCGGCGTATTGCGGACGACTTAGGGGCTTGAACAAAGCAGAGGTTTGAGACGACGCTGAAGGCGAGGCGCGGCCGGGCGTGACTGCCGGCCCCGTCGAGGGAGCGAGGCAGGACGGTATCAGGGAATCCGGCACATGAACTTCGACAAGCTTGCGCAGTCAGTGGCACGGGGGGCCGGCAAGCCCCTTGCCTTCATCATCGCAACGGCGCTGGTCATCGCTTGGGGCATCAGCGGCCCGATCTTCGGCTTCAGCGACACCTGGCAGTTGGTGATCAACACCGGCACGACCATCGTCACGTTCCTGATGGTGTTCCTGATCCAGAACACCCAGAACCGCGACACGGACGCGTTGCAGGTGAAGGTGGACGAGCTGCTCCGGGTGACGGAGGGCGCGCGGCTGGCGCTGCTGAACCTGGAAGAAATCAAAGCCGAAGAATTGGCGCGGATCAAATCCGGATTCGTGGAGCTTGGCCGCAAGCACGAGGCCGGGATCGAGGTGCCTGCGGACTAGATGTGGTTGCGGGCTGGGACTTGCAGCCGGGTCCGGCCGCCGCGCATCCGGACCTGGTTGCAGCCTGCCTGAACCCTTTGCCAGTGCTACCCCACCGATACCGGCACGCGGTGCCAGGCGGCCGAAAGGTAGCCCTTGAAGTTCCAGGTGTCGTCCGGCATCGCCGGCTGGGTTTGGCCCGCCTCGTCCCAGGCGCGGACGACCAGGTCGTGCTCACCCTTCGGCAGGTCGAGCGTGGCGCGCCAGAAGGTCCATGTCCACGGGCTGCCGGGATGGTCCTCGAAGTCCGCCTGCGACCAGGTCCTGCCGCCATCCTGCGACACGTCCACCCGGACGACGGCCCGGCCGCTCGCGGTGGCATAGCCGCGCAGGGTCGCCGGACCCTGCGGGAGCTGGACGTGCGGGGCAGGCTCGCAGATCGCGCTGTTCAGCGGCATGGCGTTGATGGTCATGCCTGCCGCCGGGTCGGCGGTTTCCTCGGTAACGTGGGGTGGGAACAGCTTGTAGTCGCTGGCCTGGATCGGACTGTCGCTGGGGCGATCCTGGACGCTGATGGCGCACAGCCACTTCGGGCTTCGCACCCCGGCATAACCGGGCACCACCACCCGCAGCGGGGCGCCGTGTTGGGATGCCAGCGCGTCGCCGTTCATCGCCCAGGCCAGCAGCACCTCGGGGGCAAGGGCCTTGGCCATCGGGATCGAGGCGCCGTAGCGGAACGCCTTGCCATCCTTGCTGCACTCGTCTGCGCTGTCGAAGGCGACGTGCAGGGCGGCGTCCTCGTCGGCCCCGGCAGCGCGCAGCACGGCGGCCAGGGGCACGCCGGTCCACTCCGCATTGCCGATGGCGCCGGGCGCCCAGGGGTCGCCGGACACCGGGCGCACCCGCTGCGTGTCGGCCCGGCGGTTGCCGGCGCATTGCAAGGTGGCCATCACCGTCGCCGGCGGGAATCGGTCCTTCAACTCGGCCAGCGACAGATCGAGCGGGGCGCGGACACGGCCGCCGACGCGCAGCCGATGCGCCACCGGGTCGAGCCGCGGGATGTCGCCGTGGCTGCGGACGTAGAAGCGGTGCCGCGGCGTGATGAAGCTGGCGCGGAGCTGGTCGGCTGGCGGTTCCGCGTTGAAGGGGTGTTGCGAATGGGCGATCAGCCCTGGCTCGGCCGCCGCTTGCGCCGGCATGGCGGGGGATGGGTTCGGCATGACGGGGGTGTCCTTGGTGCTGCGCCCCAGCAACGCGCGGCGGGATGGAAAGTCGTCCACGGGAGCAGCGCCGCAGCGCCCGGCCATGCTCATGTCAACAGCCCTCTGCTTTGACCTATTTGCCCGCGCTTCTCCCGTCATTGCGAGGGGCGCTTGCGACGCGGCAATCCAGGGCTGCCAGATTGGAGCGTAGTCCAAGCACCCCCTTATGCCGCGCCGAAGCCGGCTCGCAATGACGACGGCTGTCCTGATGCAGCATCGTCTGGGTCACAGCGGAGGGCCGTTGGCATCACACAGCCTGGGGCCTCCTTTGCCCAGGTCTCTAGCCAAGCGCCCCGCAACGATCCCGCGCCGCTTGCCTTCATCGCCGCCCTGCGGGATACGCCGGGCATGCCGAGCACCGCCGCCGCCCTGCCGTCCAAGGTCCAGCCGCCCACCGTCACCTGGATGCCCCCCGGCGCCCTCACCCCCGCGGCGCTGCAAGCCCTGCCCTGCCCCAACTGCGGTGCTGCAGACCCGAAGGTCCAGGTGCTGCAGGTGGACGTGCAGCTTCCGGACAACCCGCCCAAGCGCCTGCGTCTGCTGCGCTGCCCCGCCTGCGCCTGCCACTTCTACGACGACCAGGTGCCGCCGGATTACGCCGAGCCGGCGCTGAACAATCGCGGCCGGGTGCCGTTCTATGTGCAGCAGGGCGCGGGCGTCGGCCTGATTACCAAGCCGCTGGCGATGACCGCGGCGCCGCCGGGCAGCACGTATATGGAGGTCGGCTGCGGGTATGGCTTCGGCCTCGACTACGCCGTCAATACCCGGGGCTGGCAGGGCCGCGGCATAGACCCGGCGCCGCTCGCCGCCCTCGGGCGCGAGGCGTTCGGCCTGCCGATCGAGCTGCGCTACCTGCGCGACGACGACGAGGCGCGCGGGACGATGGACGTGGTGATGGGGTCGGAGGTGGTGGAGCACGTCACCTCCACCGCCGCCTTCGTCCGCACGCTGCGGGCCATGCTGAAGCCCGGCGGCCTGCTGATCCTGACGACGCCGAACGGCGACGACATCCGGCCGGACACGCCGCCAGGCATCCTGATCCCGCTGCTGTCGCCCAGCCTGCATCTGGTGATCCAGAGCACCGGCAGCCTGACCAGCCTGCTGCGGGCCGGCGGGTTCGCGCATGTGCACGTGGAGGTGGACAGCCACTCGCTGGTCGCCTTCGCCAGCGACGCGCCGCTGCGATTGGAACGTGACCCGGCCCGGCTGCGCCAGGCGCTGCGCTCGCACCTGGAGGGCCGGGCGGCCAAGCTGGACCCGGCGAGCGACCTGTTCCTGGGCCTGGCCGGACGGGCGTTCCAGGAGGCGGTCAACGACGGCGACATGGACGCCGCCGACCGGGCCTGGGCGCTGCTGGCCCGCGGCTGCGAGGCGCGGTTCGGCTGGAGCCTGGATGCGCTGACCAACCTGCCGCCCGAGGTCGCGACCTGCGGGCTGGAGCGCATGGCGCAGATGGTGCCGTTGAACCTTGGCGGGCTGCTTTATTCCCGCGGGATACGCCGCTTGGCGGCCGGGGCGACCCGCGCCTCGTTGGAGGGCCAGTTCACCCTGGCCGCATCGGCCGCCGCCAACATGCGCCGTGCCCTGGGCGAGCTGG
>CAXTDP010000641.1:0-3750 GCA_964242295.1 uncultured Acetobacteraceae bacterium
AGTGCTTGCCGGCCAGAGCGCCTGTCAGTGAGCGATCCGCACGATCTCCCAGCCCAGGCGAGACTACTGCAACCCGAGGAGGTCAGCACATGCCATATCACGGAGGCTTGGACTGGAGCGGAGCCGCCCATGCCGTTTGCGTCGTCGATGCAACAGGTCGGATCGTCGCCCGCATCAAGGCCCGCCACGATGCGGCCGGCCTCGCCGACATGCTGCCGGCGCGAGGGGGTTTGGTGGCGTGCATCGGCGAGGGGCGATCTGGATCCGATGCCTCTTGTTGCGCGGCCGGTTGCACTGCTACGACACTGGCAGCGATGGCGCCCGGGCAACGGGCCACGCGAGGGAGGCCGACATGACCAAGCGCCTGCTGCTGGCTACTGCAATGTTGTGGCCCATGCTTCACGGGCCGGCCGCCGCCAGTTCGACGGACGTGCTGGTCGGGCTCGATTCCAAGGTCATCTATGGCGTGCAAGGTCAGCAGAACGTCACCCCCGGCGCCGACGCCGTTCTGGTCATGGACATCTCGAACCCCGGCCATCCGCGCATCCGCGCCAGCCTGCCGTTGGTGAACTCGCTGCTCGGGCCGCCGACCAACCTGCAGATTACCCCGGACGGGCGCCTGGGCCTGGTCGCCAATTCCGTCACCAACACGCAGGACGGATCCGCCTGGAAGGCAGTGCCGGACGACAAGCTTTACGTCATCGACCTGAACGCCACGCCGCCAAAGCTGATCGACACGGTGACCGTCGGCAAGCAGCCCTCTGGACTGTCGATCGCCCGCACCGGCAAGCTGATGTTGATCGCCAACCGCGCAGGCAAGGGGGTCACCGTCCTGTCGATCGAGGGTACCAGCGTAAAGGTTGTTGCCGACGTGCCGATGGACAACGAGGTCGCCGGCGTCGCCATCACACCCGACGGCAAGCGTGCTTTCGCCGTCATGAACCTGGTCAACAAGGTCGCCGTGCTGTCCATCGTTGGCCAGACCGTCACCTATGACAAGGCGATGGACATTCCGGCTGCCTTCAACCCGTATAACATAGACGTCACGCCGGACGGCAAGCATGCGATCGCCTCCAGCACCGGTGCAGGCGGCAACAATGGCGACGCGCTAACGGTGATCGAGGCTACCGGTCCGCACCCTCACATCGTCGCCCTCGCCACGGCTGGCCGAGGCGCCGAGGGGTTTGCCGTCTCGCCCAACGGGAAATGGGCTGTGACACCCCTTTTGCTCGGCTCTGGCGACAAGCAAGCGGACTGGGGTTACACCCGCAACGGCGAGGCGGTGCTGCTGTCGATCGGGGCCAACGGCGCCCTGTCCGTCGTCAACCGCCTGCCGCTCGGCGGCCTGCCCGAGGGCCTCGCCTTCAGCGCGGACAGCCAGTACGTCTATATCGCCAATTATATCGACCAGAATCTTCAGATCTTCCGCATTGCCGGCGGGAAGCTGGTGGCGACTGGGGTAGTGATGAAGCTGCCGGGTCAGCCGGCGTCGATGCGCGGCGTGGCGCGGTAGGCGGAGTGGCGCGGTTCAGAGCGGGCGGTTTATAGGTTACACCGAAAGTGGCCAGAGCCGCGCCAACCAAGGGACAGCACGTTTCGCGTGTAACCCGGATCTAAACTACGCCCACGATCAGGTGTAGCTTAGCACGGTCCAGCGCGGCCCCACCCGCCCGCAGCCAAGAATCCCGCGTCAACGGTTCGGAGCATAGACGCTGGTGAACCCGTTCCGGTTGGGCATCTGCACCTTCGGCAGGGTGGCGGCATCCAGCACGGTGCCGTTGAGCACGATGCCATTCAGGTTCAGAAGGTAGGCGGTCACGGCATAGACCTGGTCTGCCGTCAGGGACTGCGGCGCGTTGAAGGGCATTGCACGCCGGATGTAGTCGAACAGCGTCGTCGCATAGGGCCAGTAGCTGCCCACCGTCTGCACCGCGCCGGGGGTTGCGAGCGTGCCGAGCCCGCCGACCAGCCGCAGCGCCGGGATGATCGGCTTCTCACCCCGTTCGCCATGGCAGGCTGCGCAGGTGCTGGCAAACAGCGCCGCCCCTTGCTCCACGCTACCCTTGCCCGGCGGCAGCCCGGCGCCGTCCGCGCGCACGTCGATGTCCTCCGAGCCAAGCTCTTGCGGCGTCGCGGGACGGCCGAAGCCGAAATGCTGAGGCTCGGCCGCGGCGGAGCCCGCAAGGACGCCGAAGGCGGCCAGCAGGATGGCGCTATACCGCAAGCGACGTTTCTCCGCCCGGCGCAATACGCCAGGTGTTAATCGCGTTGTAATGATACATAAAGTTTGGCCCGCGCTCGGCCAGCAGGCTTGCGCGCGTGGGTTGGACGGCGCCGGTCTCGTCCGTCGCACGGCTTTGCAGCACGGCCGGGCCGCCGTCCCAGGTCCAGGGCAGTCGGAACCGGGTCAGGCATTTCGGCAGGACCGGGTCCTGCAGCGCCGCGTCCTGCCAGGTGGCCCCCTGGTTCGTCGAGACCTCGACCCGTGCGATGCGGCTGCGCCCGGACCAGGCCAGCCCGCTGATTTCATGGAAACCTGGCTGGTCCGGGCCACGTCCCGGCGAGGGCCGGGTAATCACGGACTTCACCTCCATGACGAAGTTGAACTGCTTGGCGGTCCCATCGGGGAGCAGGCTGGTATACTTCGACGTTTCCTCGCGCGTCTGGAACGGCTGGTCGCCGAGCTTCAGGCGGTGCAGCCATTTCACGTTCATGTTGCCTTCGTAGCCCGGCAGCAGCAGGCGCAGCGGGTATCCGTTCTCCGGCCGCAGGCGCTCCCCGTTCTGCGCGTAGGCCAGGATGGCGTCATCCAACGCCTTTTCGATCGGCACCGAGCGGGTCATCGCGGCGGCATCGGCGCCCTCTGCCAGCATCCACGCGGCGCCGGGCTTCACCCCGGCTTCGGCCAGGACGTCTGCAAGCCGCACGCCGGTCCACTCCGCGCAGCTCACCTGCCCGTGGGTGTCCTGCACGGTCCAGTGCGCCTCGATCTTCGCGGTGTTGTAGAGAGGGGTGTTGCCCGAGCATTCCAGGAAATGCAGCCGGGATACGGAGGGGAAGCGGGCCAGATCGTCCATGCCGAAGCTAAGCGGGCGCTCGACCAGCCCGTGCACCAGCAGCCTGTGGCGGCCCGGATCAATCGCGGGTGTGCCGGCGTGGCTGCGGACGTGGTGCAGGCCGTTCGGCGTGATGATGCCAGCCAGGTCCTGCAGCGGCGCGTGTGCGGACGCGGTGGTCATGAAGGGTGACCTGTCCCGCACGCGGCGTACCACCGAGCGTTCGAACGGCGAAGGGCTGCCATAGGGCGTGTCATCCGCGGCGGCGCCTTGCCTGGTCATCCAGGGCGGCGGCAACAGGGCTGGGTCCGCCGCAGCGGTGCTAGATGCTGCCGACGCACCAGCCAAGGTCAAGCCCAACTGCTGCAGCATGCGCCGTCGCCGCATTCCTGCGGTCCTATGGTCCGGCATGGCCGTTCTCCCCGAGCAGTCCAGCGGCCGTCACCCTGGCCCAGGATGCCCCACGTTTCCGCATCATATGCGCTGGGAGAGTATGCATGAAATCCAGCGATGGAAAGCCAAGGGGACCGTCGCAAGATTGGGGATGCGGCGGCCAATTGGCTATCTCGCGTTTGTTCTCCGGCCGAGGGTGGATGCGTGGCTTGGATGTTGAAGCTGGTGAAGATCGGGGTTGACGCTTCCAGGACGGATGATGGCACCCTGATGTTTTCAGGTGCGGTGCGAGATGGATCGA
>CAXTDP010000642.1:0-2517 GCA_964242295.1 uncultured Acetobacteraceae bacterium
TCACGGAAGGGCTTCATCGGCGGGCTTTCCGGCGTGGTGGACCCGGCGGGCCGGGCAGCGGGATCGGTTGCTGCCGGACTGTATGCCGTGTCACAAGGCGCCAGCATTCTCCGGGTGCACGATGTGGCCTCCACCGTGCAAGCGTTGCGCGTCTGGCAGGGGCTGATGGGCTAGGGTATGCCTCATGCAACGGTTTTAAGGATTAGGCATGAGCAAGCGACGGCTGTTCGGTACCGACGGCATACGCGGCACCGCCAACGTTGATCCGATGACGGCGGAAACGGCGCTGCAGCTTGGACAGGCGGCCGGGTTGATGTTCGTCCGCGGCGAGCATCGCCATCAGGTCGTGATCGGCAAGGACACCCGCCTCAGCGGCTATATGATCGAGCCGGCGCTGGTCGCCGGCTTCATCGGCGCCGGCATGGATGTGACCCTGGTCGGGCCGCTGCCGACGCCGGCCATCGCCATGCTGACCCGCAGCCTGCGTGCGGACCTGGGGGTGATGATCTCGGCATCGCACAATGCCTTCGAGGACAACGGCATCAAGCTGTTCGGCCCCGATGGCTACAAGCTGTCCGACGCGACCGAGCTGGAGATCGAATTGCGGATGGCCGCCGACCGGTCGCATCGCATGGCGCCGCCCACCAAGCTCGGCCGCGCGTCCCGGCTGAACGATGCCGGCGGGCGCTATATCGAGTCGGCCAAGGCGACCTTCCCGCGCGGACGCACGCTGGACGGGATGCGGATCGTGGTGGACTGCGCCAACGGCGCCGGCTACCGCGTGGCGCCGACCGTGCTGTGGGAGCTGGGCGCGACCATCATCCCGGTGGGGGTGGAGCCGGACGGGTTCAACATCAATAAGGGCTGCGGCTCGACCGTGCCGGGCTACCTGTGCAGCAAGGTGCTGGAGCACAAGGCCGACCTCGGTATCGCGCTGGATGGCGACGCGGACCGGCTGTTGCTGTCCAACGAGCGCGGGGAGCTGGTGGACGGCGACCAAATCCTGGGCCTGATCGCGCAGAGCTGGGACCGGGCGGGACGCCTGACCGGCGGCGGCGTGGTGGCGACGGTGATGTCCAACCTCGGTCTGGAGCGGTTCCTGGGTGGGCAGGGTTTGGACCTGCACCGCACCAAGGTGGGCGACCGTTATGTGGTTGAGCGCATGCGGGCGGATGGCTTCAACGTCGGCGGCGAGCAGTCCGGCCACATGATCCTCTCCGACTATGCAACGACCGGCGATGGCCTGGTTGCGGCGTTGCAGGTGCTTGCTGTGCTGGTGGAGCAGGGACGCCCGGCCAGCGAGGCGTGCCGCGTGTTCGACCCGCTGCCGCAGCGCCTGAGCAACGTGCGCTTCATCGGCCCTGCGCCGCTGCACCATCCCCGCGTGCTGGCCGCCGTTGCCGCGGCCGAGGCCGAGCTGGGCACGACCGGCCGCCTGCTGCTCCGTCCCAGCGGGACCGAGCCGGTGGTGCGGGTTATGGCGGAGGGGGAGGACAGCGCGATGGTGGACCGCATCGTGCTGGAGCTGTGCGACACGATCCGGGCGGCGGCCGGCCAGGCGGCGTGACAGGCACGGGTCCAGGCCGTGTCCTGCCAGGCCGGGTGCTGATCGTCGCCGGGTCGGACTCGGGTGGCGGGGCGGGGATCCAGGCGGACCTGAAAACGGTGATGGCGCTGGGCGGCTATGGCGCCACGGCCATCACGGCACTGACGGCGCAGAACACGCTGGGGGTGCAAGGCGTGCTTCCGGTGCCGCCGGCCTTCGTGCGGCAGCAGATGCGGTCCGTGCTGGACGACATCGGCGCCGATGCGGTCAAGACGGGGATGCTGGGCACGGCGGACATGGCGGCGGCGGTGGCGGAGGTGCTGCGGGGCGCCGGGCTGCCAGTCGTCGTGGACCCGGTGATGGTGGCGAAGGGTGGGGCAAGCCTGCTGGACCCGGATGCCGTGGCGGCGCTGGTGCGCGACCTGCTGCCGCTTGCGGCGGTGCTGACGCCCAACGTGCCGGAAGCTGAGGCGCTGCTCGGGCGCCCTATCCCGGATCATGCCGCCGCCAGGGATGCCGCACGTGCGCTGCTCGACCTGGGGGCGCATGCCGTGCTGCTGAAGGGCGGGCACCTGTCCGGCCCGGTGGTGGAAAATGTCCTCGCCACGCCGGACGGGATCGAGGTGATCCGCAGCACCCGCATCGAAACGCGCCACACCCACGGGACCGGGTGCACCCTGGCCAGCGCGGTTGCGGTCGGGTTGGCGCAGGGGATGGCGCTGCGGGACGCGGTGGTGCGCGCGGGCGCTTATGTCCATGCCGCGATCCTGGCCGCGCCGGGCCTCGGCGGCGGGCACGGCCCGTTGTGGCACGGTGTCGCCGCTCCTGCTCCCTCTCCCTCCGGGAGAGGGCCGGGGTGAAGGGGTCTTACCGCGCCACTGCCGGGCGTAGTGGGCCTCAGTCTAAGGGCCATTGACGCTTCCGGCGCCGCGGCCAAGACCCCCTCACCCCGGCCCTCTCCCGGAGGGAAA
>CAXTDP010000642.1:2527-3746 GCA_964242295.1 uncultured Acetobacteraceae bacterium
GCACGGCCCGTTGTGGCACGGTGTCGCCGCTCCTGCTCCCTCTCCCGGAGGGATAGGGGGAAGGGCAGCGTCCTGGTTGCTCCTATTCTGTTATCGTCCTAAACCGGTGCCGGGCCACGTCCCCCCACCGGGACGCTTCTCTTCTGTAAGGGAGAGCGAACATGTCGCTCGCACTCGATGCCGCGTCGGTAAAGCCGCAGTTGCGCCCGGCCAACCCCGACTTCTCCTCTGGTCCCTGCGCCAAGCGTCCTGGCTGGTCGCTGCAGGCGCTGTCCGGTGCGCTGCTGGGCCGCAGCCACCGCGCCGCCGGGCCAAAGGCACGGCTGCAGGAAATCATAGACCGCTCCCACGCCATCCTCGGCCTGCCGGTGGACTGGCGCCTAGGCATCGTGCCGGGCTCGGACACCGGCGCGGTCGAGATGGCGATGTGGTCCATGCTTGGCGCCCGGGGGGTGGACATCCTGGCCTTCGAAAGCTTCTCGGAAGCATGGGCGACGGACGTGGTGAAGCAGCTCAAGCTGGCGGACGCCCGCGTGCGCACGGCCCCTTATGGCGCGTTGCCGGACCTCGCCGGCATTGACCCGGCCCGCGACCTGGTCTTTGCCTGGAACGGCACGACCTCCGGCGTGCGCCTGCCCGGTGCCGAGTGGATCGGTACGACGCGGGACGGCTTGGTTATTTGCGACGCGACATCGGCCGCCTTCGCGATGGAGCTGCCGTATGAAAAGCTCGATGTCGTCACCTGGTCCTGGCAGAAGGTGCTGGGCGGTGAGGCAGCGCACGGCATGATCGCCCTGTCCCCCCGTGCGGTCGCCCGGCTGGAGTCCTACAAGCCCGCCTGGCCGCTGCCCAAAGTGTTCCGCATGACAAGCGGCGGCAAGCTGTCCGCCGGCATCTTCCGCGGCGAGACCATCAACACGCCCAGCATGCTTTGCGTGGAGGACGCGCTGGACGGCCTGCGCTGGGCCGAGTCGGTTGGCGGCCTGCCTGCCCTGATCGCCCGCAGCGAGGCCAACCTGGCCGCGGTCGCCGCCTGGGTGGAGCGGACGCCTTGGGTGGACTTCCTGGCTGCCGATCCCGCCACGCGGTCGTGCACCAGCATCTGCCTCAAGGTGACTGCCCCCTGGTTCACCGCGCTGGACGCAGACGGGCAGGGCAAGGTGGCCAAGCGCCTGGCCGGGCTGCTGGACAAGGAGGGCGTGGCCTACGACGTCGCCTC
>CAXTDP010000643.1:0-3746 GCA_964242295.1 uncultured Acetobacteraceae bacterium
GGGCCAACTCGCCGCGGGCCGCCGCATCATCGTAGCGACCGTTCCGCACGGCATGGCGCTCGATCCACTCGCCGGGGTGCAGCGCCGGATCAGCGGGACGCGGCTCGCCGGCACGGGGCGACGCGACGCCGAGCCTGCGCTTCAGGAAAACAGCGGTGCTGCGGTAGGTGGCGGCCTGCTCGCGCATCAGCCCGTCGAGGTCGAGCCGGCGCGTGAAGCGTGTCGGCGCGGCGCGCAGGAAGCACAGCATTCCTAGGCCGCCGAGCAGCAGCGCGGCGGGCAGGCGGACGTGGCTGCCGATCAAGGTAGCCACTTCCTGCAGCTTGCCGAACGTCATGCGGGCGGGGTTGGCCGCGAGCATGGCGGCATCGAGGGCGTCAAGGTCGCGGGTGAAGCGCCCGAGCGCCCGGATATGCCAGTGGGCGGCCTGCACGAAGCCGGCGCTGATCTCGGTATGGTAGTTGTCCCACACATACCAGACCAGGAACGCCGTCCCGCCGAGGCTGACCAGCAGGCTCCACAGGGTGTGGTCGTCGGCCGACGGGTGGCTGGTGCGGCCTTGCACGGGAGGAGGCATGATTTAGCCCGGCGACGCAATGCGGGCAGGCGCTGCCGCCGCAACGGGTGCCGGGGCGGGGGGCACGTGCCCCGCCTGGTCCTGCAGGCGGCGGGTTGCCGACAGCACCAGGCGCAGGTAGCGGCCCTGATGCTCTGGCTTGTGCGAGTGGTAGATGGCCACTCCGCCCCAGAAGTCGCCGCCGGCTTCGGCCAGCGCCTGCGCCAGTATCCAGGCGCCGCCCTCCAGGTTGGCGCACAGGTTGTCGCGCAGGGCCAGGAAGGCGGCGGCGGGCGTGGTGCGCCAGCGCGCAGCGATCTTCGCGACCCAGATCGTGTTCACTTGCATGGGGCCGATGTCCACGGTGTCGTTGGTGTTCTGGCTGACATGGCCGAGCCTGCCGCCTTCCACCTTGAGCAGGATCATCAGCATTGCCGGCGGCAGCCGGTGCGCGTCGGCCGCGGCGAGCAGGCATTCCTGGGTCCGGACCTCGGCTGGCGTGGGCAGGTCGGCGGCGCTGGCCCGTGACGCCGGAATGCAGGCGGCCAGCACGGCAGCGCCGCCCAGCAGCAGACAACGGATCATGGCTGCGGCCCAGCGGAAGGCGACGCGGCCGGGCGGCTGGGGGAGGGGGCAGCGGCGGCCTGGTCAGCGCGGTCCCGGGCCGCTTGCCACACGGCGCCATACAGGTCGTTGACCAGCAGCTGTCCGGGCTGGCCGGATGCCTGTCCCTCCTGCCCAGCCTGCTCGACGGCCTCCATCGTGGCCAGCATGACCTCTGCGAAGGTGCCGGCACCGACTGCCTCTACCCGGTAGCCTAGCAGGGCCGCGGCATCGCGCCGGATGTGCAGTCCGAACTTCTTGCCGGTCGCCTCGCGCCAGACGGCTTCGCCGGCGACCAGGAACACCGGCAGCAGGCCGTGCGCGTGGCCGGCCACCTCGACGGGCGACGCGAGGACCTCGCCGGTGGCCTTGTCGCGCAGCAGCAGGGACACGCCGGCATCGGCCAGGACCGTCTCCAGGGCGCGTCCCACCATTGTCAGGTTGACCGCGACGGTCATGCCAGCCTCCGGCGGCGCCAGGCAGGCACCGCGGGACGGACCCGGCCGACGATACAGCGCCGGGCCAGGCGGGCCGCCGCCGGCACGGTCAGGCCGAGCCAGGAGATCACCCCGAAGAACAGGGTGCCGCCAAACGCCAAATAGAAGGTGGGCCAGCTCCAGTAGACGACGAACGCCAGCAGCGGCACGCAGGCGCGGGCGTCGAGGACGAACAGCCGGACCGGCCGGCCGGTGTAGCGCCACATGCCTCAGCCCTCCTCGTGACGGAGCTGCGCCGCGGCGGTCGCCTCCGTGATGCGGCCTGCCTCCAGCGCCAGGCGGATGGCGGTGCGGTAGGACTGGCCCTGGCCGTCCAGCGCGGCCCGCGCCAGCTCCGGCCACTCGCCGGGATCGGCCTGCTGCAGCTTGCGCCGCAGCGCCGCGTCGAACACCAGGAACTCCCGCAGCGCGACGCGCTTGCCGTCAGTCGAGGGCGCCAGGCGCTGGTTGACCACCAGGCGCAGCGACTGGCCCAGTGCGGTGACCAGGTTGGACCGCTCGTCCGGCGGCAGCAGGCTGACTACGCGCTGCATGGTGAGTGGCACGTCGTTGACGTGCAGCGTCGTGGTCAGCGCCGACCCGGCCATGGCGGCGTTGACGGACGCTGCCATCGTCTCGCCGTCGCGGCACTCGCCGACGATGATGTCCGTGGGCTCGCGCCGCCAGCAGCCCCGGATGAAGGCCGGGAAGTTCGGCAGGTCGCGCGGGATCTCGGTCTGGTTCATGGTAGAGGACGGGCTCTTGATGCGCTCCAGCAGGAACTCGATGGGGGAGGCCCCTTCCACGATGTCGTAGTGGCCGTAGGGATCGAGCAGCCTGTCCACCGTGATGCCGGCGATCAGCGTGGACTTGCCCGAGCCGACCGAGCCGCCGACCAGCACCATGCCGTTCTTGGGACGGCAGGACTCGCGGATGCCGGCCTCGACCAATTGGGCGTCGAGCGAGGGCGGCATGTCAGGGATGGGGCGTAGCACGATGTTGGCGCCGAAGTGCCGGCTGGTGCGGGTGGGCGTCGCGTTGAGCCGGAAGCGCAGCCGTTCCGTGCGGCTGACCGGGATCTCGTAAGCGACGTCGAAGTCCTTGCCGTCCTGCAGGCGCGCGGTGCCGTCCGACCCGTACAGGTGGTTGGTGACCAAGGTGATCTCGGCCTCGTTCAGGGCTTCGCGCGTTGCGGCGCGGTTGCGGCCGTATACCCGCACGATCACCTGCTTGCCGGTCGCGAACGCGATGCGCGACGCGCCCAGTCCGTAGGCCCAGCGCAGCAGCGAGTTGAGGCCCGGCGCGCTTTTGCGCGGCTCGGCGATCAGCTTCAGGCCCTCGTCCGGCCAGCCTTCGGAGCCAGGTGGCGCCGGGGTGGCTGGGGAGGGCAGGAGCATGTCCAGGCTGTCCAGCATGGCCCGGCCCCTAGCGCGCGCAGGCGCCGGTCGGCACCCAGCGGCGCGGGTTGGCCTGCAGCCCGGCCTGGCCGGTGATGCGGATGGTGGTGTCGCCCAGCCGCAGCTGGTCCCGTCCGCCCTCCGTGCGCCGGCTCTGGAAGGCCACCCTGGGCTGCTCGACCAGGCCCGCGCGCAGCAGCACGCGGTAGCGCGCCATGCCCACGATGTCGCGCTGCAGCCGGCCCAGATCGGACAGGAAGATCTCGACCGCCTGCTTCTCGCCGGCGCCCCAGCCCTCCGCCACGAACTTGTTCCAGTAAGCGACCTCGGCCCGCGTGCGCGGCAGGCCGGCGTCGGCCGGCCGTGGCGGCTTGCCCCAGCTGCGCACGAGGTAGCTGCGCCAGTTGGGCGCCGCCGAAGTCAGCTCGGCCGCCCGGGTGATCTGGTAGATGCACGAGGTTTCCCGCGCGACCTGGCCGCCGTCGCCCAGGGCGAACGCCATCTGGGCCTCGGTGACGATGGGCGGGCGCAGGAGCGTTTGCCTGCCGCGCGTGCCTGCCGGCAGCACCAGGGAGCGGAAGTTGTAGGCGCCGTCGAGCTGCGGCTCGTAGCGGCGCAGCATCTCGTTGATCGCGAACGCCCGCGCCGCCAGCCCGCCCTGTGCGCCGTACTCCGCCCCGGACTGCCGCAGCGCCTCCGCCCGGCCCGCCTCCA